>JALUXS010000022.1 GCA_027013185.1 Sulfurimonas sp. | reverse complement strand
ATATTATGGATACTATCGTAGAATTACACATACCGTTAAAAGCTAGTTTAAATATTGGCGATAATTGGGGAGAATTAAAATAATGGATTATCGATACATAGGAAAAAGCGGTTTACGAGTCAGTCCGATATGCTTGGGAACTATGACTTTTGGTACACAAACACCGGATGAAAAGATAGCTTTTGAAATTATGGACAAAGCGTATGACGCAGGAGTAAACTTTTTTGATACAGCAGAACTTTATCCTGTTCCACCCTCTGCCAAAATGGCAGGTGCAACTGAAGAGATTGTAGGACGATGGTTAAAAACTAAGCCGCGTGATAGCATTATTCTTGCCTCGAAAGTTGCAGGTGCGGCAAATGGCTGGTATGTTCCTCCTATTCGCCATGGGCTTACGGCGATAGACAGCTTTCACATCCAGCGGGCAGTGGAAGGTAGTTTAAAACGTTTAGGTACAGATTATATAGATTTGTATCAAATGCACTGGCCTGACACGGTTGTGCCAATAGAGGAGAGTCTCAAAGCATTTGATAGACTAGTACAAAGCGGAAAAGTTCGCTACATTGGAACGTCAAACGATACAGCTTATGGTACATCAAAAGCACTGATGACAAGCGAATTTAAAGATCTTGCCCGTTTTGAGTCAATTCAAAATAATTTTTCACTTTTAAATCGAAGATTTTTAGATGAACTTTCTACTCTTTGTGAAAAAGAACAAATTTCGTTGTTGCCATACTCACCACTTGGTGGAGGAGTTTTGAGTGGAAAATATAATCAGGCATCTAAGAGCGTCGGAAGATTTAGTGTTTATATGAATGCAAATGATGCAAGACAAAATGCTATGGCACAAAGATTTGTCAATGAGAAAACACTCACTTCTACACAAAAATATTTAAAAATAGCGGCCGATGCAGGATTAGACCCTGTTACTATGGCCATTGCGTGGTCAAAGCAGTTTTCTTTTGTAGCATCAACTATTATTGGTGCTACACAACCTGAGCAGTTAGATGCTAGTTTAGCTGCAATGGATTTACAACTTTCAACAGATGTATTACAAGCTTGTGATGAGGTTCATAAAGAGATTTTATATCCTATGGGATAATTATTTAAGAAGAAATAGGAAGCGGACTCGGCTCACTGAAATAGTAGCCTTGTGAATATTCAATGCCTAACTCTTCTACTACTTTTTGGACGTTTTGGTTATGAACAAATTCTGCTACACAAGGAATATTCGCATTTTTGGCAAAAAAGACTATAGCTCTGGTTATTTCATAGCTTTTTTTGTTTGTGTCAATATCTTTGATGTATTTTGCGTCAATTTTTAAAAAATCTATATCAAGATCTAAAATTCTTTCAAAATTTGAGTACTCCACCCCAAAATCATCAATGGCAAGTGTATAGCCTTGCTCTTTTAAAGCATCAAGTTGTTTAATATGATTTTTCTTGCCACTTGCACTGATACCTTCGAGTATTTCTAAAATAATACGTGTAGGTTTTATTTTGTATTGTGCAGATTTCTCGTTTAAATACTCTAGTATATAGTGTCGTGTTAAATCATCTTCTGTAAGATTAATTGAAAAAGTATAATCATTGTTCGCCATTATTTTAAAAGTTTTGTCTATCATAATTTTTGTAATTTCAGGAAGTAAACCAGATGAACGAGCTGGCTCTAAAAAGAGATAAGGCGATAGAACTTTGTCATTTTGTTTTATTCTTGCAAGAGCTTCAAATTTTATAATTTTACCACTTCTATTGTCTCTAATACCTTGAAAAAATGGGACAATACTATCAGAAGAGAAAGCATTATGTAAAATATTGTTTGCCTCTATAAATTGTTTTCTTTTGACAAAACAAACATTTTCTTCTTCATTATTAAAGATATATAAAGAACTTTTTCCTCTTACTTTTGCATGTTTTAAAGAGATGATGGCATGTTTAAAGATGTTTTCATCTCCACCTGCTGCTCCATAAGTAAAAGATATATTTAATGCTATAGAATTAATAAGAAGTTCATGATCATAAAAATACTTTTTAATTTTTTCAACATTTGTTTTAGTATCTTGAGTGATATCAAGAATAATAGCAAATTGGTCGGCTTCAAGCTTACATACTGTTTCGTATTGCAAATCTTTTTTTAAGGCATTGGCTATATTTTTGAGAAGTTTATCTCCTACTTCAAAGCCGTATGTGTTGTTTATATAGCTAAAATTATTGATGTCTAATAAAAGGAGTGTTCGTTCTTTACTCTTATTTAAAATTTCATCTAAGTATGTTTTATTTTTCAAACCTGTGAGGGTGTCATAATAGAGCATATATTGTATTTTTCGCTCAATTTCTCTATTTTTTAGTACAATGTTTACAATAAATGCAGCTGTTGCAAGCAATTTTTTATGAAAAGGAGCAGGTAAACGATGCTCAAATGAGGAAAGGGCAAAACTTCCAATGGCTTTGTTATTTTCATCTACAATTGGCATTGACCAGCATGAACATAAATTAAAATCAAAGGCAACTTTTCGTAAATCTACCCATCTATCATCTTTAAATGTATTTAAAACATATTGAGGTTGATTACGAAATACAGCATTTCCACAAGATCCACCACCCGGTCCAGGTTTGAGATTTTCTAGGGCTTTCCATCCTGATATGGGAATTGAAGGTGCAGAAAGCACACTCATTAAACCCGTTTTCTTATCTACAAGCATAATAGATGCTACAGAATTTGGTAAGAGATGTTCTGTGAGTAAACATAAATGCTGTAAAATATCATCATAATTATGATTGAGTGCCAGCTTATGCAAAATAGCACTTTGAATATCAAGAATTTTTTCGTACTCTTTTGGTGTAATTTCTATTTGCGAAAGTTCTGCTTCATTTAAATTTTCACATGCAAGTTCATTATTTTCGTTCACAACAGAGACTCCATTCTTCTTATTCTCATCATAGTATCATATTTGATTATAAAACTTACTTAAGTAAAAAGCTTATTTATTTGTTAAAGTATATATAAAACTAAACACTTCAGCAATAGCTTTATACATCTGTGGAGGCACTTCTTTGTTGAGTTCAACTTTAGATAACAGTTCAACTAAATCTTCATCTTTTTTCAGTGTTATACCATTTTCTTTTGCTATTTGAATAATTTTTTGTGCAGTTTTTCCTTCGCCTTTTGCAGCTACTATTGGTGCTTGATTTTTTTCTTTATCATATTTGAGGGCTACTGCTTTTTCTTTCATATTTTTACCTCAAAACCCATAGCTAAATCATCATTTATCCCTTTTTTATAGCTGTTTTTCTCTTTATCTATGAAATGAATACTACTTGGAATAATATCTACATGTAGAAGTTGTTTTTTTAAATTTTGCAGATTATTTTGAATGAGAGATTTTAATGTATTACTGTCTGTTTG
>JALUXS010000021.1 GCA_027013185.1 Sulfurimonas sp. | reverse complement strand
CGCGTTCTGTCTGTGCAAAGTATGGGTGCAATTAAACAAAAGGCTATTTCTTACCATATAAACTTAAACTGCTTTAAGGATTACACTTACTAAAAATATCAATCCATATCTGCCCAACAAACAACGAAATTATTTTCCGAGACTTCTACATCCACAAGTACTTTTATTTCGTAAAAGGCTATTAAAACCATGCATTAGCTCAATTCTTTGAATAGCTTCAATAAATATAGTATATTTATGATTATACGAGGAGTTTTAATGTCCACATTACTTATTTTATCAAATACAGAACGCCGTGAGTTTGAATCTGAACCAATTTTAACATTGAGAGAACAACAATATTTCTTTAATATTCCTGCATCATTATTGATAGATATAAACTCAGCAAAAAACAAGGTCTTAATTACTTTACTGTGGGGGTATTTTAAAGCAACAAATATATTTTATTCATCCTTAGAACAAAAATCTAATATAGAATTTGTTTCAAATTTATATGCTTATAAAACTGAAGATCTAGATTTCTCAATAACTAGCTCATACAGATATAGAGAAATGATTAAAGAATATCTTGAAGTCAATAGCTATACAGATAAAATTAAGAATACTCTTCAAAAAGAAGCTGATAATCTCGCCAAAAATTTTGTTTCAAGTAAAAAGATATTTTTCTCACTTATTCACCTTTCGAAGAAACTCAACATTGAAATGCCCAAATACACAGAATTAACAAGAATTATTCAGGCTGCACTTAATACTCAAAAAAAAGATATATTAGACAAGTTAGAAGTATTACAAAAAGATGAGAGACTAAAGGTATTAGATGAATTTCTTGAAAAAGAGCAAGTATCGAAAAATAGATATAAAATTGCATATTTTAGGAAACTTGAACACTCCACAGCCAAGAATCAAATGCTCCTTAGTTTGAGAAAATTCTACACAATTAAATCAAAGTATGATATTCTAGAAGAGATACTCAACACTATTGGTATGACCCAAAAAATAGCCCAATACTATTCAAAATGGACTCAAAAAAGTCAAGTTTTTCAGATAAAGAGAAAAAAAGATATCGAATCAAATTTTTTACTTCTTGCATTTATTAAGTATCAATATCTCATACGTAATGACAACCTCATTGACAGATTCATTTCCACAGTTCAAAGTGCTAAAAACTCCTCATTACGAGCACAAAAAGATTTTAGCTTTGAGTTAGAACCGAAGAAGAATCGTGTCTTGCAATCATTAGAGAATGCACATATTTCTGCTCTAAATGAAATAGAAAGCATTGTAAAAGATGAAAAACTCTCAGCAGTTAAAAAAGTTGATGCAATTGCTATGCTTGTGCAACTAAAGACTCAAGCCCTTACTGATATTCTTTCAGAGAAAAAAGTATTTTACACCGTTGTTGAGAATAAATATGATTTTATAGAGAAGAAGTCTATATCCTTGCAAGGTAAACTGTCAGGTATTATCAAAGCCATTGAGTTTGATGAAAACACTTCAAATAAGAGTATTATTGCAGCAATAAAATATTTTAGAGAGACCTCCAATATAACTAACAAGTCTCCAAAAGAATTTCTCAATGACGAAGAAAAAACTACTGTATATGACAGTGGTAAGTTCAGAGTATCACTCTACAAATCCTTACTCTTCTTTCATGTGAGCGATGCCATAAAAAATGGAACACTCAATCTCAAATATTCTCTCAAATATCGTAACTTTGAAGATTATCTCATTGATAAAGATGAGTGGGAAAAGAGCAGAGACTCACTTTTAATGATTCATGAATTAGAGGGTTTAATAGATTATTCAAGCTTCATACAACCTGTGAAAGCGAAACTAAAGAGTAGTTTTGAACAGACGAATGAGAATATTAAAAAAGGTTTTAACACATATTTTACTACTACAGATGACTCCTATATTTTAAAGACTCCAAGACTTGATAAACAAGAAGATGGAGAGTCTATATCAAAGTACTTTCCTACCAATGAGTACATTTCTATTATTGATTTACTCCGTGCTGTAAATGAAGAAACAAATTTTCTTTCATCATTTCAACATTATAATCAAGGTAAATCAAATACAAATCACAATCTTCTTCTTGCTGCACTACTTGGATATGGATGTAACCTTAGTCTTTCTAAAATGGGCAAGATTTCAAAAGGAATTAACGAAAACCAACTCGATAATGTTAAGACTTGGTACATGAGTGAAGAAAACACAAATGAGGCTAATAACAAGATAATTGCATTTATGGACAATCTTGAGATCGTTAAGCTAATGAGAGTAAAGGAAGATATTAACCATACTTCAAGTGATGGTCAGAAATATAATATTGCATCATCAATTCATTCCACTAATGCAGGATATTCATTTAAATATTTTGGAACTGACAAGGGTGTTGTTGCCTATACATTTATAGATGAATCCCATAGGCTCTTTCATTCCCAGGTTATCAATGTAAGTGAAAGAGAATCTGGATATGTTATTGATGGGCTTTTAAACAATGGCCCTATAAAAAGTGATATACACAGTACCGATACACATGGGTTTACAGAGGTTATTTTTGGATTAACAAATCTTCTTGGCTTTTCATTTGCACCAAGAATTAAAAATTTCAAAGATCAACAGCTCTATGGCTGTAATAGTCCTAAATTTTACCATAACTTAGGTTACAAGTTAACACCTAATCGTAAAATCAATGAAACAATTATTAGTGACAACTGGGATAGTATATTGCGTTTTATTGTCACCATAAAAGAAAGAAAAACAACCGCTACACAACTTTTAAAAAGATTAACATCATATTCGAGACAACATAAATTATACACGGCCCTTAAGGAGTTTGGAAAAATAATAAAAACAGATTTTTTGCTCAATTATATTGATGACACTGAATTTCGCCAGAGGATTGAAAAGCAACTCAATAAAGTTGAATCATCAAACAAGTTCTCAAAGGCTGTATTCTTTGGTAATAGTGCAGAATTTACTGTCTCTACAGTTGAAGAACAAAATATTGCTAATAACTCTAAAAGACTTATTCAAAATGCCATTATACTTTGGAACTACATGTACATTACAAAAAAGCTACAACAATCAACTACTCAAAAAGAAAAAGATGATATTCTGCGAGCACTAAAAAGTAGTTCTTTAATCATATATTTTCATATCAATTTGTTTGGTATTTATGATTTTCAGAGCCATTCAAAACGTATTCATCGTTTAATTGCTCTTGATGAAACTAAAGGATTTTTGAATGCTACAAGGCCTCGGTAAATAATTTCGTTGTTTATAGGGCAGATATAGATTGATATTTTAGTAAGTGTGACTTTTAAAGTAGTTTAAGTTTATATGGTAAGAAATTGCCTTTTGTTTAATTGCACCCAATATTGCAGGTAAAGAAGCAGTGGGCTACCTTAGTTCATTAGATGATATTCTAGGTGAAAATAAAGAAATCAACCTCCTTGAACACTTTGACATACAAGTAGATTATGCGGAGTTGTTCCCTGCTGACATAGATATGACAAAACTAAAGGCTTT
>JALUXS010000020.1 GCA_027013185.1 Sulfurimonas sp. | reverse complement strand
ATGACATTTTAACAGAATTTAAAAATTTAACTTCTTTACCTGTTTTAGTAAATACTAGCTTTAATGCCCATGAAGAGCCTATTATCAATACTCCACAAGAAGCTTTTCAGGCACTTTTAGATGATAGAATAGATTTTTTAGTTTTTGAAAACTTAATTGTGGTACCAGAAAAAATTGCAAATATTTTATAAAAATATATCTATTCTTCCCAACTAACATTTTCTTTCACAACTTTAGCAGGATTTCCAACTGCTATAGTATGAGCACTTATAGAGTGTGCTAAAGTTGAGTTAATACCTACCACACAATCATGTCCAATAGAAACACCTTTTAAAACAGTCACATTATCAGCAAGCCAAACATTGTTGTTTATCAACACATCCTTACCTTTATTGATAAGCACTCCATCTTCATATATAGGATGACCATCTGATGTCATAATTTTAACATTTCTAGAGAACATACAATTTTCTTTTATCTGCAAACACCTACCTTCTTTTGCAGAAAGGTAAGACTCATGACCAATAATAGAATTTTTTCCAATTTCTATAGAACAATTATCCCCTAAAATTTCTATTTGTGTATAGCGTATTGTAACCTCATCTTGAATAACTAATGTATTATTATTTCCTTTGATTGATATATCACAATTTACAATTTTTGCACTTGATGCTATATGAAGTTCAGCATTCCCTTTGATTCTAATCTTATTTCTAATGTATTGTATTAATGTAAATTCAGACTTCATCATATTTTTAATTCAATAATAAAATATTTAATCCATCTGCACCAGTTGGATGTTCTTTATAAAATTTTTCTAGCTGTTTTATCTCATATATTGTTGTATATTCACCTAAAATATAAAACTTTTTATATAATTTAGATACTAATTGCATAAAAGTATCGACACTCAATCCAGACCTTTCAATACCATAAGGCCAAAATTCCATCGCTGTTGGGACATTTGAATGTGCCTGAATAAAATCTTGTGCACCTTGTAAAAAAAGTCCCTCATGCCCTTGTATATCCATCCATAGAAGTTTAATTTTTTCTTGGTCTATTTCAGGATGCTCTTCTAAAAAAGTATCAAAAGTATTAGCTTCCACCTTAATAACTTCTCTTTCTTCTTCTCCATAAGAACCACTTCTAGCACTTTTACGAATACGATTATCACCATAATTTTTTTTACTTAATTCAAATTCTAAGACACCTTTTTTATCCGATAATGCAATATTATATGCTTTTAAACGATTCTCTAACCGATTCAATCTAATATTTTTTTCTAATAATCTAAAATTTTCAGGAGAAGGTTCAATAGAAATAGCATTATCAAAAAGATTGTTTAACAAAAAACCTGTTGAACTCATTCCAATATATCCACCAATATCAACAACAATGTTCTTATCCTTTTTAGATATAAAATTCTTACTTTTTAAAAAAGAAACAACATCTTCCATTTCGTGAAATTCATGATTTCTATAAACATGTAAAATACGCCCCGTTGTCTTATCTTTACTATGAAATGCCAGTTTACCATTTCTCGTCATAACAATACTATCATGCTCAGATTTTAAATAAACCGATACTAACCAATTTATTTTTCTAGTAAACCGCAAGAATCTATTTGGCTTTATATTTATACCTTTCAACTCATCTTTATACTTTTCATTCATCTTTAAATCCTATTTATTATTTCAAATAATTTGTTCAATTGTTCACGATAGTTAAACCTTTTTCTAACAAGATTATAACCATTTTCAACTATTTCATGTTTCAATATATGATTACTATAAAGCATTTTAATTTTTTTAACCAAATCATTCACACTTCCATCAAAAAGTAAACCATCAACACCATTCTCTATAATTTCTAAAGGTCCCCCTTTTGCTGTTGCTATCATCGGAATTTTATTTGCCATCGCCTCAATAACGACAAGACCAAAAGTTTCATTCTCTGTAGCGAGAATATTCACATCAAAAATTCTCATATGTGCATGAACCTCTTTTGTAAAACCTGTAAATATCACTCTTTCTTCAAGACCTAAATGAACAACTTTTTGTTTTAATTCTTCTAAATAAATTGCATCCATAGCAGAACCTACAATAAGTACTTTTACATTAAAATCTTGTAATTTACTCATTGCTTCTATAACCTTATGCTGTCCTTTCCCCTCTTCTATTCTCCCCACAATTCCAATAACAAATTCATCTTTTATTTTATACTGTTTTTTTAATGCAAAAATTTTTTCTTCATCTACACTTGAAGCTTCTACTCCAAGATACACCATCTCTATTCGTGGTCGTATATCTAAAGGTATGAATCTCTCAAGCTGCTCTTTTACCTGCAGAGTCACTGCATGTATCATATCTATATGTTTATAAAGCCATTTATGATAAAAATCATCTTTAAATCGTGTCATCCGCATATGTCGGCTTTGTACAAGTTTTGGTTTCTTTTTACTTATAAGTTTTGCTAAAACAGCCGTTATAATATCTTTTGTCCAATGAAAATGTATTACGTCTATGTCATTATCATCAATATACTTTGCTAATGCAAATGCTGGTATAAACGGGAAAAATTTATTTCTTTTTATGTGAAATTTATTTGTATCTTCTAAATAATTATCTAACTTTGTTTCTGGTGCTACAACAACTTTACAGATAGTTTTAGAGGAAAAATCCTTATAACAACTAGCCACAAACAACTCCAATCCTCCAAGTCCATGTGCCAAACACAACTCTAAAATATTTTTATTTTTCATATAAAGTATCTATCAGTTTTTTTGTAGATTGGTACACACTATCAACATTTGGAGAATTGTATTCTATATTAAAAACACAATCATGCTTCTCTTCTCTTGGCCAGTATCTAAAAGGGGGAATCTGAAAAAAAATCCCTATAGTAGGAGTTTGTAACGCAATGCCTATATTTCTCACACCTGTATCATTCGAGACAAGACATCTACTTTCAGCTAAAAAATGCATAACATCTTCCATACTCATAGTTTCTTGCAAAAGTACATTTGCTTTTTCTGAGAGCGGCTTATATATCTCTAAAAACTTCTCATTTTCTCCTATACCTTGCAAAATGACATGCTCATACTCTTTATATGTTTGTGACATCTTTTCAATAAGCTGTCGAAATTTCTCTTTTTCCCAGCATTTATTTTCTGTAGATGCCCCTGCAAAATAGACTATCCGTTTTTTTTCATTTTTTAGAAACTTGTCACTAAACCCATATTCTAAATATGTTCTTGTTTTAGCTCCTAAAATATTTAACATATGTAAAACAGAATGAGCTTCCACAACAAAGTCACTTCGTAATGTTGCTACATCAAAAAAAGATCTTCTAATCATTCTATATGGATAACCAACTTTTAACTGTGCTTGAGAAAGTACTACAAGAAAAAGACTCATTGTACTATCTGTTAAATCAAAAATAATATCTTGAGGAGGAAGTGTTTTCGCTTCTTTAATTCTTGTAAAAAAACCTGTTTTAGAACTATCTTCTTCATATCTTCGCATCATATGGACATCATCTA
>JALUXS010000019.1 GCA_027013185.1 Sulfurimonas sp. | reverse complement strand
GAAATAGAGTAACTCTCAAAAAAGAGTAAAAGAAATTTACAACGTAATTCTAATACCTACAGGACAGTGGTCAGAACCGGTTATATGGTCTAAAATAAACGCATCTTCAAGGTTTTCCGCTAAATCTTCTGAGATAAAAAAATAATCAATTCTCCAGCCTACATTTTTGACTCTTGCATTGGATCTATAACTCCACCAGCTGTATCTATCTTCTTCATTTCCATGAACATACCTGAATGTGTCTATATATCCATGTTCAAGAAATTTATCAATCCATTCTCTTTCAATCGGTAAAAATCCTGAAGTTTTTGCATTAGCTTTTGGATTTTTTAAATCTATTTCACGATGTGCAGTATTGACATCTCCACAAACAATAATACTTTTCCCTTCTTCTTTAAGCTGCTCGCAGTATGCTAAAAAATCATCATAAAATTTCATTTTATACGCAAGACGTTCTTCATTTTTTTGTCCATTTGGAAAGTAGACATTAAAAAGAACAATATCTCCATAATGTGTCTCTACAATTCTACCTTCATTCAGTGTATCTATATTTGTACATGTAGAATTATAATCACCAAGTAAGGTGCTAAAAGTAGCTGTCCCGCTATAGCCTTTTCGTTCACCTGAATTAATAAGTACTTCTTCAAACTCTTTTTTAAATAAATTTTTAGGAATTTGATTCTCTTGGGCTTTAATCTCTTGAAGACATAATATATCTGTTTCTCTCTCATCTATCCATTTTAGGGCTTCTTTGCTAGCTACAGCACGTATTCCATTAACATTCCAAGATATTATTTCTATTGTATTTGACATTGTGGTTCCATTAGGTATGAGTTGTGTAAGAAACTCCAACTCAAAAGAGGTGGAGTTATAAATTTAGAGAGATAGAAATTAAACGAAATCTACTTTTGCTAAGTGATGGTTTAATCCTAGTTCAGCCGGTGTACATCCAAGTGCAAGACCAACCATTTGTTGCATATGTAAAACAGGAAGTTCAACATCACGTCCAATTGCTTCACTTGCATGTGCTGTTTGTGTATCTAATTTTAGGTGACATAACGGACAAGGTGTGACCATCCAGTCTGCATTACCATCCATCGCACCGGCAATTGCATTTCCTGTTAAAACTGCTGCAGTATGAGGAGCTTGAAGCTCAACATGAAAACCACAGCATTTATTTTTTTGTTCATAATCAACAGTTTTACCACCGCATGCAATGATTAAATCATCAAGTGATGTAGGGTTGTAAGGGTTTTCTTTAGAATTATGTGTTTCATTTTGAAGTTCTGAGGGACGAATATTATGACATCCATAAAATGGTGCAATATTAAACTGACTTAGTGGTGTTACAACCATTTCTTTAAGTTTATCAAGTCCAAAATCATCAATAATAGCATACAAAAAGTGTGTCACATTTGATGTACCTTTGTACTCAAGTCCTACTTCTGCAAGTTTCTCATTTACTCTTGCTTTTAACTCTGCATCGTTGTCTAATCTATGTTTTGTCATAGCACTGTTTAACTGACAAGTATTACAAATAGTGACCATAGTAAGCCCATGCTTTTCTGCATATGCAATATTTCTAGCATTAAGAACTACAGATAAAAAATCATCATAGTCTTGAAGATGAGATGCTCCACAGCATGAAGCTTCTGTAAGCTCGATAAGCTCAATTCCAAGTTTATCTGCAACTGCCATTGTTGACATCATTTGCTCTGGAGTACTTTGTTTTGCAGTACATCCAGTAAAAAGTGCGTATTTTAGTTTTTCCATTCTTTAACTCCTAGAACTTTGCAGTTGATGAAGATTTTACAAGTTTTTGAATCTCATCAAGATTTTCTGATTTTGTAAGACCCCACGGCGGAACAATTTTTCCTTTTATAAACATTCTAAAGGCTACCGGTATATGTTTAACAATTGCTGGACCTTCAGAATATAATACTAAACCACCTTCATCAAGTATTCCATTTTTCTTAATAGATTTTTCAAATCCAACAGCATGTCGAACTGCAACATTATTTTTAGCTATCCCTTCTTGGAAAGCCATTTGGTGCAGTTTTGTGATTTTTCCAATAGGATTTATCTCTTTTGGACATGCCTCAGCACATTCAAAACATTTTACACAATCCCAAACACCTTGCTTCTCTTCATTTACATCTACCAATCTTGATGCTGCATTATCACGAACATCCGCAGAAAAACGGTAAGCTGCAGCAAACGCAGCAGGTCCAAAAAAGTCTTCATTTATTTCTACAGCAGGACAGGCATAATGACATGCACCACATTGAATACATAAATCTGCTTCATCAAGTTTTTCAGCATCTTCAGGTGATATAAGGTTTTCACTCTCAGGATTTTCATCTATATCTGCTACTAAATACGGTGTAACAGCGTCATGCTTTTCCCAAAAATCTGCTTTATCAATAATCATATCTTTGATAGCTCTTTTTTTGCTAAGAGGCTCTATTGTAAGCTCATTTCCAAAAAGTTTTATCATATCATTCATACTTTCTTTACATGCAAGTGTTGAACGACCATTAACTTTAATGGCACAAGCTCCACAAATACCGTGGCGACAACTTCTTCTATATGAAAAACTTCCGTCATGATCCCATTTAATTCTGTTTAATATATCTAATACAACTTCCTCAGAAGTTACTTCCATATCGTAATTTTCATAGTATGGAAGGTAATCCTCATCAGCATTAAAACGAAATACTTTGAAGTTTACTTGTTGTGTAGTAATTTTATGTGTACTCATAAGTTATCCTTAGTAATGTCTTTCTTGTAGTTCATGTTTTCCAAGAACAACATCCATATAATCAAGTGAAATATTTCCATTTTCATCCATATATGCCATAGTGTGTTTTAAGAAGTTTTCATCATCACGTTTTTCAAAATCTTCTCTGTAGTGTGCTCCACGACTCTCATTTCTAGCAATCGCACTCTCAACAATAAATAAAGAGTAATCAAGCATATGCCCGAATTCTAACGCTTCTTGTAATTCTGTATTGAAAACTTTTGATTTGTCTTTAATACGAATATGTTTAAATCTTTTGCGGAGTTCTTTTATAGCATCTATAGCAATTTGAAGTGTATCTTTACTTCTAAATGCACCAGCATTTGCAGTCATACACTGTTGTAATTCTTCACGAAGAACAGGTACTCTTTCATCCCCATTATTATTTAATAGGAAATCAATTTCTGCTAAAGCAGTATTTGCATCATCTACACTCGCAGGACGTAATTCAATATCATCAATTTCACTTGCTATTGTTTTTCCAACATAACGGCCAAAAAGAAGTGCTTCAAGAACTGAATTTGCACCAAGACGGTTTGCTCCATGTACTGATACACATGAACATTCACCGGCTGCATAAAAACCTTCTATATACTCTTCATTATTTTTACGAACATTTCCAGCGATGTTTACTGGAATACCACCCATTGAGTAGTGTGCAGTCGCTGAAATAAGAATAGGCTCTTTAATCATGTCTAAACCTAAAAAGGTTATTGCCAATTCACGAAGTTCAGGAAGCTTATTCATAATAAGCTCTTTTCCTAAGTGTGTGACATCTAAGAAAACAGCATCTTTTCTTGGTCCAACACCACGACCTTCCCGAATTTCATTTAATATTGCACGAGCAACAACATCACGAGAAGCAAGTTCAAGAGCATTTGGAGCATATTTTTCCATAAATCTTTCACCCTTGGAGTTGAAAAGTCTTCCACCTTCACCACGAGCAGCTTCAGAAATTAAAACACCATTTCCACTGAGTCCAGATGGATGAAATTGTACAAATTCCATATCTTCAAGTGGAAGACCATGACGAGCAACAATCGAAAGACCGTCTCCTGTGTTTGCATGTGCATTAGAACTGATTTTGAATGCACGAGCATACCCACCTGTTGCAAACATTACACTTTTTGCATTAAATATTGCCATTTGCATATCACGAATATTAAATGCTACTACACCTGATATTTTGCCATCTTTATAAATGACATCTGCTGCATACCATTCATCCCAAAATTTAACACCAACACGATATGCTTGCTCATACACTGTTTGAAGCAGTGTTAAACCGGTTCTGTCTTTTGCAAAACATGCACGTGGAGAAGATTGTCCTCCAAATGGACGTTGCGCAATTTTTCCATCAGGAGTTCTACTAAATGCAGCACCCATTCTTTCGGCCCATCTAATAGTTTCAGGAGCATTTTTACATAAAAATTCAACTGCATCTTGATCCGCTAGGTAATCAGATCCTTTGACAGTGTCAAATTCATGAAGTTCAACGCTGTCTTCATCACTAAATGCCGCATTTATTCCACCCTGAGCCGCACCTGAGTGGCTTCTTAGTGGATGTAGCTTTGTAATTACAGCAACTTTTTTTCCTGCATTTTGCAATTCTCTAGCTGCTGCACATCCCGCAAGACCTGCACCAACTATAATTGCATCGTAAGTATAAATAGGAATACTCATTTAACCATCCTCGTAAAGAACTAAAATAATGTTGATTATATCGTGAATAGTCTTAGGCTAGGGTAAATGTAGTATTTGTTTTTGTGAAGTTTGTATATGTTACGATTTAGGACATGCTTAACTACATATCTTTTTGTGCTAAATCTCGTAATTGAAGAATTTTATTTTTTCCTGTTGTTTTTGCAAACTCTAAAATCTCTTTTGACTGTTTTATAGCTTCATCCAGTGATGTATTGTTAGGTTTAATAATAAAGCCTCCTGTGAGGGTTATTGTAATCTGACCATTTTCTGGCGTATGAAATTTTAATTCTGAAATACTTTCTCTAATTATTTCCATATCTTTAAAAAGTTGTTCTTTAGAAGCTCGTGAGAGAACAACCGTGAATTGATTATAGTCTGTTCTTGCTATAACATCTACTGGTTGCTCATGCAAAGAGATTGTATAAGCTACTTTTTTGAGTATTGCCTGTGTTATTTCTTGCGTAAATGCTCGGTTAGTTTTTGAAAAATTATCAATTTCTAAAATTGTAACAGAAGTAAAATTACTGTCTTTAAGCCCTTTTTTATTTGCATATGAGTTTAACAAACCCTTATAATTATTAATGTCAGTTACTGGATCAAGCATCGTTGGATTATCCTGAACAACAGACTTTCGATTCATTCTTAATGCAATAGCATCCGCTTCAAGTGAAAAAATTTCATAATCTTTTTTATTTTTTTCAACCTGAAATAAGTATTCAACATCTTTATAAATAGCGTTGAGCATTCTTCTGTACCAAAAAGTCGCAAAAAGTATCAAGATAAAAGCGATAAGGGCTAAAATTTTTACAATATTGAATTTTTCTTGATTATAATTAATCTCTTTAAGTAACAGAGTGTCTATATACTGTGTGATTTCATAAAGCGATGTATCTAAAGCTTTTTTTGCTTGATTTTCAAGTTTATTATTTTTTGCATCCATATAATATTTATGAGCGGCTTCATTAAATGCATCAGTTAATAATGATAATTTTTGCAAATCATTAAAATAATCTTCTCCATTTCTTAGTATATATTTATCTGTGAAATTATATTTATAAAGCATTTTTAATTTATCAATCTCTTGGTGTAGTTGTGTGCTTTTTCCATTAAATTGTATAAGGGCAAGTTCTATATCATGCTTGTCAAGTTTTGTAAGCGTAGATATAATCTTCTTTTGATTATTTAAATTATTTACTTTGTCAAAACTAAGTTGTTGCTCAAACGTAAGTAAAAGAGCAAACAATGCAATAAAAAAGATAAATATCAAATAAATTTTAAGATGCTCAAAAATTCTTTTAATGGAATATTTCATGGTATGTTTTTCCTAATAATGCTATAATATTATGCTTATTCTATATCGGCAGTAATTAATATATGCTTAATAAAAAGAAGTTTCATTGAATTTAGAAAATTATTTTATATCACAATTTAACAGTAACAGGATTGGTGATGATGGTGCATTGATTGGAAATATGGTGTATTCCAAAGATGCTTTTTTTGAAAATGTTCATTTTAAACGAAGTTGGATGAACTGTTTTGAAATCGCACAAAAAGCGATGCTTGTAAATATTTCTGATGCCGTTGCCATGAATGCAGAGCCAAAATATGCACTGCTGAGTGTTGCTATGCCAAAAGATATGACAAAAAAAGACATGCAGGCATTGGCTGATGGTTTTAGGTCTGTTGCCCAAAAGTATAATATTGAGATAATCGGTGGCGATACTATCAGTAATACAAAGCTTGATATTACAGTGACAATTATCTCAACGACCAAAAAAGCACTTTTACGTTCAAAAATTAGAGAAAAATATTTGTTTGCTTATACCGGAGTATTAGGTAATGCTGCAAAAGAGTTAAAAAAATTGCAAAATTTGGGAAAAATTCACAAAAAATCAAAATTTGTTAATATAAAATTACGAGATAAATTTGTGAGCAGAAGCATAAGAATTTTAAAAGCGGGCATGGATATATCAGATGGTTTATATAGTGATTTGGATAAAATGGCACTATTAAATAAAATAGGTATAAAATTTTTAAAGAAAATGCCAAAGTCTCTTGCCTGTAGCGGTGAAGAGTATGAAATGTTAGTGGCCTTTGATGCAAGAGAGAGAAAAAAAATACTTAGACATGTTAAACAGAGTAGAACGAAACTGACTATTTTTGCAAAAGCAGCAAGAAATAAATATACAAATAGATGTAAAGCACATCATTTTTAAGGAATATAAAAATATGGATAGATTTTATTCGCTTGCCCATGCAAGTATAGACTTTCACTTTAAACAGTCCCCTCGTGATTTTGTAGTTGAAGAGATACCTCTTTATGAATTTTCAGGGGAGGGCGAGCATCTTATTTTACATGTAAGAAAGAAAAATCTCTCTACTAATGAGATGGTAGGACAGTTTGCTCGTTATTTAGGGATTAAAAATAAAGAGATAGGCTATGCTGGACTTAAAGATAAACATGCCATGACAATGCAGTACATTTCCCTACATAAAAAGCATGAAGAAGCTCTTGAAAATTTTAATTTTGAGGGCATTAAAATACTTGAAAAAACGTATCATAATAATAAAATCAGAATAGGGCATTTAAAAGCGAACCGTTTTTATATAAAATTGAAAAAAGTGAATCCGACAAGTGCAGTAAAAATTGATGAAGCATTAAAAAATCTTGAAAAATTTGGAATGCCGAATTTTTTTGGTTATCAACGATTTGGTAATGATGGTGATAACCATATAATTGGGGAAAAATTAGCAAAAGGTGAGGCAAGAGAGCGTAATCCAAGAGTAAAACGATTGCTTATTAATGCCTATCAAAGTCATCTTTTTAATCTTTGGCTCTCACGAAGACTTGAAATCAATACACTTGTAAGTAGTTTTAAAATTGAAGAAATTGAAAGCTTATTAAATATGCCAAATGAAGAAGTTGCAAAAATGAAAGCACAGCAACATCCGTTTAAGCTTATAAGCGGTGATATTATGGAACATTATCCGCATGGAAGACTTTTTGATTTTGAAGGTGACAATGAAGATTTAGAACGCTTTAATGAGCGAAATATTTCACCAACAGGTCTTTTATGCGGCAAAAAGGCACGTCATGCAACATTAAATGCCGGGAATATTGAAAAAGATTATGATGATGAAATAAATGCAGATGGAGCAAGACGGTACGCATGGGTATATCCTACAGAAATTGAAGGACGCTTTAATGCTGTTGAAGCACAGTATGAATTAAATTTTACACTTCCAAAAGGTTCCTATGCAACAGTGTTCATAGAAGAAATAGCGAAAAGGAAAATAAATGAATAAAAGGCATATTACATCAGCAATATCACAAGTATTTGGAAAATTTGCGTCTAAAGAATTTCCACACTGGTTTCAAAAAATAGTTAATTACTCATATGTAAAACTTATGGGACTTGATATGAGTGAATTTCATTCTCTAGAAACATATAAAAGTTTGAATGCTCTGTTTACAAGAAGATTTAAAGAACCAAGAAAATTTTCTCTTGATGCAAAGGATTTTATTTCGCCTTGTGATTCATTTATTACAGAATGTGGTAACCTTGTTGATGATTATGCCCTTCAAATTAAGGGTATGCGTTATAAAACTGATGATTTTCTTGGTAAAAATTTTACACAGCAGGAAAAAGATTATATAGACGATGGAACATTTATAAATTTTTATCTTTCGCCAAAAGATTATCATCGTTATCATATTCCAATGAATTTACAGGTATTAAAAGCTGTACATATTCCCGGAAAATTTTATCCGGTAAATATTCCTTCATTAAAAAAACGTATTAATCTTTTTATAGAAAATGAACGAGTTGTATTATTATGTCAGACACAAGAGGGTAAGAAATTTTATATAGTACTTGTAAGTGCCTTGAATGTAGGGGTAATGCAAGTAAGTTTTGAACCTCGAATTCAAACAAATGCGGATGTTAAGAGTGAAAAAGTGTATGAATTTGATAATCTGCACCTTGATAAAGGTGATGATTTTGGTTGTTTTGAAATGGGTTCAACTATTGTTATCTTAGCTCAAGCAGAAATGTTGGAACTTTCAGTGCAAAAAGGTGATAAAGTTAGATTTTCCGATATAGTAGGAAAATATAATTTTAAATAATATTTTTTATTTGTGTTACATATATACTCACTTTTTTTTTAATCTTTGAATATTCTTAGATGATTGATTTAAATCAATTATTTATACTTCTCCAAATGATACTATTAAAATGTTAGTTAATATCTTGGAAACATTGCAAAGTGTTTTTACTACTTTTTAAAAATAGTGAGGAGAAAATATGTCACTTTCAAGAAGAGAATTTCTTAAAAGTTCAGCAGCCGCTTCTGCAGCAGCAGCTATTGGTATGAGTGTACCAGCAGAACTTGATGCAGCAGCTACAAAAGCTGAAAATAGTTGGAGATGGGACAAGGCAGCTTGTCGTTTCTGTGGTACTGGTTGTGGGATTATGCTTGCAACTACAGGAGATGGAAAAGATAGAAAAATTGTTGCGGTAAAAGGGGATCCTGCCGCTCCTGTTAATCGTGGTCTTAACTGTATTAAAGGTTACTTTAATGCTAAAATTATGTATGGGGCAGATAGACTTACACAGCCACTACTTCGTATGGATGATAAAGGTAATTTTGACAAGCATGGTAAGTTTGCTCCTATTTCTTGGGAAAGAGCTTATGATGAGATGGAAAAAAACATCAGAAAAGCACTTAAAGAGAGTGGTCCTGAAGGTGTTGGTGTATTTGCATCTGGTCAATATACAATTATGGAAGGTTATGCTGCTCAAAAGATGATGAAAGGCGGTTTCAGATCAAACGCGTTTGATCCAAATGCTCGTCACTGTATGGCATCTGCGGTTGTTGGTTTTTACCAAACTTTTGGAATTGATGAGCCATCTGGCTGTTATGATGATATTGAACTTACAGATACAATTGTCACTTGGGGTTCAAATATGGCAGAAATGCACCCAATTCTTTGGTCTCGTGTAACTGATAGAAAACTTTCAGATCCAGATAATGTAAAAGTTGTTAATATTCAAACATATACACATCGTACTTGTGATTTAGGTGACTTTAATATCATCTTTAGACCAAATACTGACCTTGCATTATGGAACTATCTTGCTCGTGAGATTGTGTATAACCATCCAGAAGTAATTGATTGGGACTTCATCAAGCAAAACATTATTTTTGCAGCAGGCCCTGTAAATATGGGTTATGGTTTTAGACGTGCTGGTGACAAATCTATAACTCCAGTAAGAGCTGATGGTTCTGCTGGTAAATATGATGCAAAAGAGATGGAAATTTATAATAAAGAGATGAGTAAAGTTGTTTCAGAACTTGAAGGCCCTGCCTTAGAACCATATGGTTATAAAGCTGGTGATGTTATGAAAAATACTGGTGGTACTTTAAAACACCACGAAATTACTTTTGAAGATTATAAAAAATCTTTAGCTCCATATACATTAGAATACACTGCAAAACTTTGTAAAGGTGATCCTGATGAATCACTTGATAGTTTTAAGAAAAAACTTCAAGATTTAGCAGCACTTTATGTGGAAGATGGCAGAAAAATTGTGAGTTTCTGGACAATGGGTATGAATCAACATACACGTGGTTCTTGGGATAATACACTAGCTTACAATGTTCACTTTTTGGTCAATAAACAATCTCGTCCGGGTGCTGGGGCTTACTCATTAACAGGACAACCTTCTGCTTGTGGTACGGCTCGTGAAGTTGGTACATTTGCTCACCGTTTACCGGCTGATATGATGGTTAAAAATCCTAAACATAGAGCTAAGGTAGAAAAAGAGTGGCACATTCCTGGTGGAACATTAAATCCTGTTGGAAATCAGCATATTATGAAAATTCACAGAGATATCGAAGATGGTCTTATTAAATTTGCGTGGGTAAATGTTTGTAATGCATACCAAGATTCTGCAAATGCAAAACACTGGATTAAAGCAGCTCGTGAAATGGACAACTTCATCGTAACGAGTGATGGCTATCCTGGCATATCTTCAATGGTATCTGACCTTATTTTACCATCTGCTATGATTTATGAAAAATGGGGTGCTTATGGAAATGCAGAACGTCGTTCACAACACTGGAGACAACAAGTTCTTCCTGTAGGTCATGCTATGAGTGATACCTGGCAATGGGTCGAGCTTTCAAAACGCTTTACAGTAGACGATTTATGGGGTCCTTATACGCTTAGAAATGGTAAAAAACTTGCTGATGTTCGTGGTGAAGCATATAAAATGGGTTATAAACCAGATACTACTATGTATGAAATTTTATATGGTAATGAAAGAGCAAAGAAAAAATATCCATTGGCACTCGATCAATTCCCTCAAAAAGGTTATGACAACTCAGAAGCTCTTGGTGATGCAAGAGATGTTGTAGGAACAGATGGAAAAGTCTTTAAAGGGTATGGATTTATGATTCATCAATATCTTTGGGAGGAGTATGCTTCATTTGGTCGTGGTCATGGTCATGACTTGGCAGACTTTGTGACTTATCAAAAAGTTCGTGGACTTAAATGGCCAGTTGTAAATGGTAAAGAGACTTCATGGAGATTTAACGTTGACTTTGATCCATATGCAATGAAACATGCAAAAGAAGCTGGAACTGGTAGTCAATATGCATTTTATGGTCCACTTGCTAAAAAGTTACCATTTGGTAACTTAACTGGTGTAACAGATAAAACCAAAAAATCGTTAGCGAACAAAGCCAAAATATTTGCTCGTCCGTATATGGATCCACCAGAAATGCCAGATGAAGAGTATAATTTGTGGTTATGTACAGGACGTGTACTTGAACACTGGCACTCAGGAACTATGACTATGCGTGTACCAGAACTTTATCGTGCAGTACCAGAAGCATTAGTTTATATGAATCCAGATGCAGCTAAAGAGAGAGGTCTTGAAGATGGCAAACTTTGTTGGGTTGAATCTCGTCGTGGTAGAGTAAAAGCTCGTGTTGAGACTCGTGGACGTAATAGACCACCAAAACCATTAGTATTTGTACCATGGTTTGACGAGCGTGTGTTTATAAATAAAGTTACACTTGATCAAACATGTCCAATGTCAAAACAGACAGACTACAAAAAGTGTGCTGTAAAAATTTATAAAGTATAAGTAAAGAGGAAGTGTCATTTTGAGTAACCATTCAAAAGCAAAACAACCAGTTAGTGATAGAAGAAAATTTATTCTTAATATGGCTAAAGGTACAGGTTATGCAGTAATTGGTGGATTTTTATGGAGTGCGTATCTTGATGATGCAAAAGCATCTCCACTTATTTTGCGTCCTCCTGCTGCCATAGCAGAAAAAGATTTTTTGAAAACTTGTATTAAATGTGGTTTATGTGTTGAAGCATGCCCGTACGATACACTATCGTTGGCAAAGCCAGGTGACCATAGACCAATAGGAACGCCATTTTTTACACCAAGACAAACACCTTGTTATATGTGTGAGGATATTCCTTGTGTTCCTGTGTGTCCAAGTGGTGCATTAGATGAAGCTAGTGTCACTAAAAATGGAAAACTTGATATAAATAGTGCACAAATGGGTCTTGCTGTGATTGATGAAAATAGCTGTATAGCTTTTTGGGGAATTCAATGTGATGCGTGCTATAGAGCATGTCCTATTATGGGACAAGCTATAACTATAGAGTATGATCAAAACAAAAGAACAGGAAAACATGCATATTTGAAACCAGTAGTTCATGCTGATGCATGTACAGGGTGTGGAATGTGCGAGCATGCTTGTGTAACAGAAAAAGCGTCTATATTTGTTTTACCTCGTGAGATATCGATGGGTAAAGCTGGAAGCCACTACATTCGAGGCTGGGATAAAAAAGATGAAGCGCGTTTAAAGGATGCACATGCAATCCATACAACAACAGAAGTTAGCAAGAAAAAGGCAGTAGATAAACTCAATGCTGGGTTAGAAGGCTTATTAGATGAGTAAAATATGGAATAACTATAGGTATTTGATACTTAGAAGAGTAACCCAAATTGGGATTTTAGTTCTCTTTTTTGGTGCAAATGCTTGGGGTTGGAAAATTTTAGAAGGAAATCTTAGCTCATCTATACTTTTTGGCGTTATTCCAATGAGCGATCCTTATGCTGTATTGCAAATGGTAGTAGCTGGTGCTGTAATAGCATCAGACTTACTTATAGGTGTTGGTGTTGTAGCACTTTTTTACTTTCTTATTGGAGGTAGAGCATTTTGTTCTTGGGTTTGTCCTATAAATATGGTAACAGACAGTGCAAATTACCTAAGAAGAGTTCTCGATATAGATAGAGCACAGTTAGAAAGAAGTCCAATAAGTAGAAATAGTAGATATTGGATTTTGGGACTGAGTTTAATTGTATCGGCTTTTATGGGTATAGCTGCGTTTGAATTTATCTCACCAATTTCAATGCTACATCGTGGTATTGTTTTTGGTATGGGATTTGGCTGGGCTGCAATAGGAATGATATTTCTTTTCGATTTGTTCGTATTAAAAAATGGATGGTGTGGTCATATATGTCCACTTGGTGGATTTTATTCACTACTAGGAAAATTTAGTTTTATTAGAGTGCATCATCTGGAAGAAAATTGTACACTTTGTATGAAATGTAAAGTTGTTTGTCCTGAAAAACAGGTACTTCATATGATTGGAAAAGAATCATTGCCTGTAATATCTGGAGAGTGTACAAATTGTGCTAGATGTATAGAAGTATGTGATGATGATGCTTTAAGATTCTCAATAAGAGATTTTATTCAAAATAAAAAGATGGGAGAGTAAAATGAAAATTTTAACAAAAATAACGATAGGCTTGGCAACAGCAACATTGTTGTTGGTGGGCTGTAACGGTGCCAAAACACAAACAAGTGCAAAAGTTCAAAAAAATGTATTAGTAAAACCAACAGCAAAAACAAATGCTAAGGGAATGGGATATATTAAAGATGTTGATCTTTTACATGATGATGCTGTTCCGCCTCCGGTTGCTTATCATTCAGCACCTCCAGGTGCAGCGAAAAAATTTGACAGAGCATTTCAAGATGCTCCGCCAATGATTCCACATAGCACAGAAGGATTATTGCCAATTACGAAAAATAATAATGCATGTCTTGGATGTCATATGCCAGATGTTGCAGCGGCTATGGGTGCAACACCAATTCCAATTTCACACTTTACAAACTTTAGACCAAAAACTGAAGTTGAAGGTACTGAAATTCTAAAAAATGGTCGTGTGATTAAAAATGGTTCATCTGAAACACAGGCAAATGTTTCTATCAAGGTAAATCACAAAGAAAACAAATTGTATCCAGGTAGATATAACTGTTCTCAATGTCATGCTCCACAATCGACAAATACTTTAGTAGATCAAAATAGTTTTAGGCCTGTCTATACTGCTCCAAATGGTTCTAGTAAATCATCTTGGAATCAGTCTAAATGGTTAAAACATATAAATACTCAAACAGGTAAATAAATGATGGAAAGAAGAGAGCTATTTAGCTTTCTTTCTTCTTCTGTAAAAGAGTTTGGGAAAGAAACAACAAAAGAAGAATTGATTGTGAGGCCTCCATACTTTGCAGAGATAGCTGCTTTTGACACAGAGTGTCAAAACTGCAAAGGGGAGTGTGCCTCTTTGTGTCAAGAACAGATTATAATTATAGGTGAAGACAAAACACCACACTTGGATTTTTCAAAAAGAGGGTGTACATACTGTGATGCATGTGCCATTGCTTGTCCTAGTGATGTACTTTTAGTTGAAAATAAGCATCTTATTGAGGTAGATGTTGTTATTAATAAAAATAAATGTCTGAGTTGGCAAGGAGTGATGTGCTTTTCTTGTAAGGATCCTTGCTTAGAAGATGCTATTGATTTTAAGGCAATGTTTATGCCCCAAATAAATCAAAAATGTACAAATTGTGGTTTTTGCATAGCACGATGCCCCGTTGAAGCTATAGATATTAAAAAGGTTAGTTTATGAAATATATAGTTGTTTTTTTTCTTTTACTCTCAACTCTTTTTGCACAAAAGCTTCTGCAACCAGTATATTTTTATACGATTTCGCATGGCTTGGCAACAGATATGGTATATGCTAAAAAGAAATTATATATATCTTCTGATAGTGGAGATATAGATGTTTTTAGTACAAAAAGCAAAAAAAAGTTACAAAGTATAACACTTGGAAAGATTAAAGATTTTATGGGTGATACTATTGACTCTAAAATCTTTTCTATTGATTTGTTAGATGGTACACTTTTGATTCTTTCTCAAGATAATGGTGGATATAGTCGTATTCATCTTTATAGAAATAAGAAGCTTACTCAAATTATTTCACGCAGTAATATGCTTAACATTACTAAAGCAAAATTTATAGATAAACATACTATTTTACTTGCTCTTATTAGTAACGACATCATTTCCTATGATATTCGTACAAAGAAAAAGAACTGGATAGTACAGGCTTCTATGTCTAAATTTTCTGATTTTGCTTTAAATAACGAAAAAACTCTTGTTGCAGTTACAGATGAGAGTGGTGATGTCCATGTTTTATCTACCAAAGATGGAAAAAAAGTAAAAACATTTACTGGTCAAAATGTAGATAATGTTTTTAGTGTTGACTTTAAAGGCAGTACTATCTTAACAGGTGGACAAGATAGGAGAGTAGCTGTATTTCATTTAAACTCTTCATCTGCATACTATAAAATGGCGAAATTTTTTGTTTATGGTGTGGGACTCAGTCCAAGCGGTAAAATTGGGGCATATAGTTGTGATATGAGCAACAATGTAAAACTTTTTAATACCACTAATAGAGAGAGTTTAGGAAAGTATAAAGTGACAAAGAAAGTTATAAATAGCATTTATTTCATTAATGAAAAAGAGTTTTTTATCAATAGTAGATCCCCTAAGGTAGGCTACTATAAAGTAAAGGAGCATATATAATGATTGAATATAATGAGAGTGAATTTTTGGTTGAAACAGAAGTACCAGAAGATGAACTTATCATATCAAGAACTGATTTAACGGGAAAAATAACCTACGCAAATGAAACTTTTTGTGAAATTAGCGGATATACTCAAAATGAACTTATTGGTAAACCACATAGTGTGGTAAGACATCCTGATATGCCAAGTGCTGCTTTTAAAGATTTGTGGGAAACTATAGAATCCGGAAAGCAGTGGAAAGGTATCGTTAAAAATTTAAGAAAAGATAAAGGTTTTTACTGGGTTGAAGCTTTAGTCTCTGGTGTGTATAAAAATGGAAAATTAGTAGAATATAAATCATTAAGAACACCAATATCTTATGAAACAAAGCTAAAATATCAAAAATTGTATGATAAAATGCGTAGTGATGCGAATGAACGTATTAGAAAAGTAATTTACGAATAAACAGAAAATAAAATCAAAGGGAAATAATATGAATATATCAAGTATAGTGGTACAAACATCACCGAAATTTTTAGATGAAGTGGTTACGAGTTTAAAAAACTGCGAAGCATGTGATTATCATCTTCATGATGAAAAGGGACGCGTTATTGTTACTATAGAAGGTGAAGATGTAAGTGAAGAGATTGGTAAGCTGAAAATTATTGAAGCTCTTCCTCATGTAATTGCTGCAGATATGCAAATGGCATATTCAGAAGATGAACTTGATGCAAACATAAAAGTCATCAATGAATCTGAGGCGGTTCCAAATATTTTGAATAATGCAGATGCGGATATTGACAGAATCGTATATCATGGTGATTTGAAGAAAAGAGACAGTGAGCTTCAGGAGTTTGCAAAAGATTTAAGTAATCCTAATGGAGTAAAATAATGGGTGTTGTATTTACAGCAACAATTAAGTTGGATGACAATAAAAAATGGTTTATTGAATTACAAGACACAACCGATGGACGCAGTGAAATTTGTTTTGATATGGATGAATTAGAAGTCAATATTGAAAAACTCGGTAATGATTATGGTGGGCGTATTGATGAAGTAAAATGGCTCAAAGATGAGAATGTTCCCCTTGTTGTTATGGATGAAATCAGAGCTATAATGGCAGAACATCGAGCAAAAATTGAAGAAGAACGTGGTGAGCCAATTACACCTGTTGCAACGCGAAAAGAAGAAGAAAACTAAAATCTTGATTTATATCAATAATTACATATCTTATATAAGTTATAATTTATATGAATTTAAAAAAAAAGGAAAATAAATGAAAAGATTATTACTTTCAATGGCAGCATTGCCATTAATGGTTGGTGGACTAAGCGTAAGTGCTAGTGCAGATGGGATTAACATCTTAGATAATATGAAATTAAAAGGTGAGATTCGTCCTCGTTATGAGAATGTGGATGTAAGTAATAGTACAAAATCTAATGCAAATGCATTTACTGCAAGAACAAAATTGGAAGTTACTGCTGATTTACTTGGTATAGATGGTCTTTCCGCTACAGTTGGTGTTATATCTGTAAATAATTTTGGCTCTGATAAATATAACAGTACCTTAAATGGAGAAACAACTTATGAAACAGTTGCAGATCCTCAACAAGCAATGATTTCAAATGCTGCAGTAGACTATAAAATCAATGATACAACATTACATGCAGGACGCGGTCAGGTAAATCTTGATAATCAACGTTTTATAGGTACTGTTGGTTGGAGACAATTAGAGCGTTCTTATGATACTTTGTTTATTGCAAATAATTCTATTAAAAATCTTTCTGTATTAGCTGCATGGGTCTATGGTTATCAAGGTGTTGCAAATGCAGGTGCCAGTACAGCTGATAAAACAACAGATACAAATACTGTTCTTTTACATGCAGCCTATACAGTAATGCCAGAATTAAAAGTTACAGCTTATGATTATATGATTGCAAATGTACATGACACATATGGCTTGGCTTTAACAGGAAAGATTAAAACAAGTATGGCAAAATTAAATTATCGTGCTGAATATGCTTCACAAAGTGATGCAACGATGGAAAAAGGTGTGCAAACACCTACAACTGGAAACGCTGACGCATATTACTATAACTTAGATTTAGGTGCAAATGTAAATGGTATTTTAGCTGGTGTTAATTATGAATTTTTAAGTGGTACAAATGGGACTGATGGAAATACAGCTTTTTCAACTCCTTTAGCAACAGGACATAAATTTAACGGTTGGGCAGATAAATTTTTAGCTACTCCATCAGGTGGTTTAGCAGATTTTAATGTTCGTTTAGGCTATACTGCAAAAGGTCTTGGAAAATTATTAGCTGTGTATCATGACTTTACTGCTGATAAAGCTATGACTGCCGGTACCGGTACCTCTGATGATTTAGGTTCAGAATTTGATGCAGTATATGTAAATAAAATTCCTGGGGTAAATAACCTAAAAGGTCTTTTAAAATATGCTAATTATTCAGGTGGAGCTGTAAATGGGTATGTAAATGATGTTCAAAAAATCTGGGTTGGTTTAGATTATAAATTCGCTATGAAATAAAAAGTGAATTAAGCAAAGTTTTTTAGCTTTGCTTATAAAAAAGAGTTTATACAAATTTCATATTAACTCCAAGCTTAGATAAATAAAACTTTATCTAAGCTTTTCTTTTATATCCTTACTCTAAACATTAAATCTAAAATGCATAATATCGCCGTCTTGGACAACATACTCTTTACCTTCTAGTCTCATTTTTCCAGCTTCTTTTGCTTTTGCTTCTCCTCCACACGCTACGAAATCTTCATAAGCGATTACTTCTGCACGAATAAAACCTTTTTCAAAATCATTGTGTATAACTGCAGCAGCTTTTGGAGCAGTTGAGTTTTTACGAACTGTCCAAGAACGAACTTCTTTGACTCCAGCTGTGAAGTAGCTCATAAGACCAAGCTTACCAAATCCTTTATGAATGATTTGCTCTAACCCTGATTCTTCAACGCCAAGTTCATCTAAAAATTCTTTGGCTTCATCCTCTTCAAGACCTATGAGCTCTTCTTCAACTTTTGCACAAAGTTTGATTAATTCACAATGATTTGCCTCTGCATGTTCTGCTAAGGCCTTTACATAGTCATTATCTTCTAGTAAACCATCTTCATCTGTATTTGCACCGTACATGATTTCTTTGTCAGTTAAAAATCTTACTTCATTGTTAAGCTGTCTGTATTCATCAGAGTCAGTTTGTTCAAAATTACGTGCAAGATTACCATCACCTAAAAATTCTAAAAGTTCTTCAGCCATATCTAAAGTGGCTTTTGCCGATTTATCAGCTTTTGCCTGTTTTTTCAATCTTTCTATTCTATTTGCAAGCACTTCGATGTCTGCTAAAATCAATTCACCTTCAATGATTTCAACATCACGTAAAGGGTCAATGCTTCCTTCATTATGTACAATGTTTTCGTCATCAAAACATCTTACTATTTGAAGTATAACTTCTGTTTCACGAATATTGGAAAGAAATTTGTTTCCAAGCCCTTCACCTTGACTTGCACCCTTAACGAGTCCTGCAATATCAACAAAATCCAAAGTAGAATATTGAATTCTCTCAGGGTTCACTATTTTTGCAAGTTCATGCAGTCTTTTATCTGGAACAGGCACAACAGCCTTGTTCGGTTCAATTGTACAAAATGGGTAGTTAGCAGCCTCCGCGTTTTGTGCCTTTGTCAGTGCATTAAAAGTTGTTGATTTACCTACGTTTGGAAGTCCTACTAATCCTATTGCTAATCCCATAATTTGCCTTTATAAAAGTTTTTCGCAATTATATCGAATTAAGTTTAATATTTAGATTTGGTTTATTTTGTATGGAATGAAAAAGCATCTGGTCTTGAATAATGCCCAGCAACATCTAAATTCAACTTCACTTCTTTTGTCCTTTTTAGGTTTATTTTTGCATATAAAATATCTTCTTTTTTATTTAAAGGTCCGGCAAGAATATTTCCACCCGGTGCAACAATAATACTA
>JALUXS010000018.1 GCA_027013185.1 Sulfurimonas sp. | reverse complement strand
ATTCACCGATATTCTTGATCATGACAACTATATAGGTACAGGTCTTAACGATTGTGCAAGATATCTTGAAATAAAAGATTTTGCTATCTCAACAGTGATGGTTTCTACCCAAGCTTATGAAAATTTTAAACGCTTCATTACAATACACACAGAGTATAATCAACTCTTATTAAAAAGAGAATTTAAAAAATCTCCTATGTATGCGTTTAAAGATAAGCATGGGGATGAAAAAAAAGGGTATCGTGTCTGGCTTAGAAAATCAGGTATAATAACTCCTCCAATTTATAAATTTTAAAATTATATTAAAGCAAGGCAAATAGAATGAAACTTACACTTGATGAGTATTCCAAAAAATTTAAAATGTCAAAAGAGATGATTGGTTCAAAACTCAGGGCAAAAAAGTTAAGCCACATTGTCGAAAATGATACGCTCTATATTATTGTTGAAGATACACCACAAAAAGAAGAAACAAAAACAGTAAAAAAAGTTCCTGCTAAACCAAAAACGACTGTAGCCATGGTACTGAGTCTTTACCAAAAAGAAAATCAGCAACTCAAAGAAAAAATAGTGCAACTTGAAGCGAAAATAGATAAACTCATAGATGATAAAGAACAAATGCTTCGAGACGAGATGAGTAAAATAGAAAGTGTTTACAGTAAAAAAGATGAACAACTCAAACAAGTTTTAGAACTTCTTAATACAAAACTATTAGTACAAAATAGAGAGATGATTCATGATGTCGAGCCAATACAAAAGAGCCTTGACCTTGAAGAACAAAACAAAATAGTTGAACTCAAAGAGTATTTAAAGAGCCTAAATATAGAAGCATCTCAAAGAAAAATAATAAAAAAAAGATTTTTAGCTGTTTATGACAAAGATGTACGTGTCATTAAACAAAATGGCAAACTTTATCTGGATTTTGCAAAATACGATTATAGTGATTTACTTGAGTAATATAAATGCCTAAAAAAATTAAAAAAACAATCGTAAAAACAAGATATATTCAAGAAGCACTGACTCTTTATGCCCAAAAGAACTTCATTCCTCTTTCTGAGTGTGATTTTACTATCAATAAGGTTGATACATATATTAAATGTAATGCAACTGAATCCTTTGAACTCTATGATAAAGAGATACAAAAAGAATTTTTTGACAGAGAAAAAATCATTAATGAACATGTAGAATTTCACCAGATTTTCACCATTACAATGATGCATAAACAACAAAACAGCAGCATTGATCTTGAATACGGCATAGACTACTCAAAATTTTCAACCCATCCCATACTTATTCTCTCCCCAGAATCGAAAATTTCTTACAAAGCATACAAACCTATAGAATTATTAAAACTGCTTTTTAAAGAGTGCAATAAAATAAAAGCCCGTCATAACATTCTTATAAATATATTTGATGAAGAGATGAAACAGTATCTTAAATTGTTTATCAAATATATTTATGCCGGCAAATTTGTTAAAAAAGTCAAAATACCTTTGTTTAATGGTATAGAACCTGTTGTAACAAGACCAAGCAAACTTATTTTCTGGTTCAAGGAAAAAACAAATATGGGAGAAGTTATTGAAGTGCAAGAGAATGAACTTCTTGTAGAGTACAAAAAACCCATTTATGGACAAAACGGCTTAAATGCCTTTGGCGAATATCTCGACAGTAAATTTACAAGCAATGTAGATGATTTACAGGCCAGGGTCGATGAAAAATCTATAAAAATAGAAGAAACACAATCCCATAAACGATACATCAGCAGAATTCGTGGCTATGTTCACTACAATGAAAAAGAGTTAGCAGTAGACAATACAATAAAAATCAGCGAAATTTCTAGAAACAGAGACCTGGTCAATGATACAGAAGAAAATAATATTGAAGTAATAGTAACGCAACATGACACAAATCGGGACACTATTAAAGAAGGCGTTACCCTCATTTCTGAATACATACATGTAGACGGTTTTGTCGGAGCAAACAGCCGTCTTGAAGCAGTCACTTTAAATATAGACGGTGCAACGCATCATAGTTCCATGCAGTATGCAAAATATGCCCATATTAATAGACACAAAGGAACACTTCGCTGTCATGAAGCCACTATTTCTCTACTCGAAGGAGGAAAAGTCTACGCTTCCAAAGTCAATATAAAAGACTCTATAGGCGGGTCCATATATGCCCAGGACGTCACAGTTGAGCATGTAAAGAACAATTTAAAAATTTATGCCTCCAACTCCATTACAATACGCTTAGTAAGTGGTGAAGACAACGTATTTAAAATAAACTATAAAGATGTTCCTGTCCTTGAAAGTAAACTTACCTATATAGAACATGATATAAAGGAGTTTAGGCACAAACTCAAAGAGGCAAAAAGGCACAGTCTCTCCAGCGTAGATGAGTTACAAAAACAGATTCAACAGCTCAAAAAAGAGCAACAAGATATTGAAGAATCTTATATAAATGCAAAAATTACAATCAAAGAGCCATTAAGAGGTCTCAATACCATTAGTTTTACTATAGACAATTCCCATGAAATCATTTATAAAACAGAAAATAGAGTTTATAGTCCCTTTTATTTAGAAGTCAAAGAAAATCTCATTACTCTGCATCCAGTTGAAAAATCAATAACTTTAAACGATTAGTAAAAATTTTATTTTCTTCGCTTTTCTATTTTTTTTGTAATTATATACGGAAAACCGTGTTAAATATTTTATATATATTATATTTAATAATTTATATTGTATACATACTTATATTAATTGTATGTATAACTAAATAAAATGTATATTTAAGAATTAAAACCGTATACTATCGGCTATGCAAATTGATGATTTATTTAATATCTTACATAACTCCTTGGAGTCTCAAAATAATGGGAAAAAAATTTCTCTTAAAGATATGGCAAAAAGCCTAGGGATTTCTATGCGTACATATCAAGACTGGAAGCTTGGTCGAGCAAAGCCTCAAGCGGCTGCAATAGTTATGAAGATGCTAGGTAAACTTGATGATGACGAAATCATAAGAGCTGTACGAAAAATAAATAAGTTAGGGGAATAAATAATGGGCGCACTAACAAAAAATGAAAGAGACGGACTAGAAGATGTATTTTTATCAATCCATTCTTCAGCAGAAAAATACAAAAAAATCAAAGATTTATCAGCTTTGGTTATGTCACATGGAAGCAGCCTTAATTTTAAAAAGCTCTTAAAACAGGCTAAATATGGACTAAAAGAAACAAAAATGTCACAATTTTTACTCAAATTAAGCAAAAAGAAGAAAAATTTAAGCAAATAAACTATAAAGTATCTTTAGCTGAATTATTTCAGGGCAAATCTTAATCCAAGGGTATATTTATGAATAAAGCACAATTCGTTGAGTTAGTACAAACAAGCGGAAACTATAAAACTAAAGTGGAAGCTGAAAATGCAATTAAAGCTTTTACTGAGGCTGTTACAGATGCACTAGTAAAAGGAGAAGATGTTTCTCTAGTAGGTTTTGGTAGTTTTGCAGCAGCATTGCAAAAAGGTAAAACAGGAAAAGTTCCAGGTACTGATAAAACATACACTACTCAAGATAAAATGGTTCCTAAATTCAAAGCAGGTAAAGGTCTTAAAGATCGTGTTGCCGCTGGTAAATAATCATTCGTAGGTATCGCTTTTTTCAGCGATACACTATCTTGTACTTATGAACTTTTCTTTTTTAAAATTCTTTGCAAATAAAAAACGAAGTAATTCCAATTTAGAGAGTTCAGAAGTTTATAAAGCCTTTCATTCTCTTGCAAAGCATAGTAATTTACTTATTTTTCGTAATGCACATATATACCATCAGAGTAAAAAATCTATTATTTCCTTACTTATTTTTGATAATTTTCGAGGTTTATATATATTTGAGCAAAAGACATGGTCTTTTAAAATGCTCCATAATAGCAATATTGAAAGAAAAAAAAATATACAACAACAAGAAAATAATTTAGCATTTAGCAGTATACAAGAGCTCCTCAAAGAAAAGTATAATGACACCACACACAAAAATTTACCTCCACTGTTTAATTTTCTTATAATGAATAATTTAACTGTAAATGAATACGAAAAACTCTCTACATCTTTAAAAACACTTTTACCACAATCCAATATCATATTTTCAGACAACTCACAATCAGAAATTTTTAAAAAGATACAAGATGTTTCTTATGAAAATCCTTCTCTTGATTCTTGTAAAGAAGTACTAAGTAATTTGCTCATAGAGTACACGATAGTTAATAAGGAGAATGAAGTATATTTTTGTACCCAAGAACAAAGAGACTTTATAGATAATAAATTGCAGCAAGTAAATAATTTGCAGGGCCCAGATAAAAGTGGTAAAACTGCTCTTTTATTGTTAAAAGCTTTTAAAGAACTGCTGCGAGACGATACAAAAACAATAATTATACTTACAAAGACGCAGCAGGAAAAAAATATCTTTCAAGAAAGACTTTCCAATACAATAAAACATGCAATGGTTGAATGTCCAGTAGAAAACATAAATATTGTGAGTAGCGAAGAGTATATGAAATTATCTACTCCTATACATGCAGATATATTCATGTGTGATGATGCAAATTTACTAACAAATGAAGTGCTTGATACAGTAAATGCACTCCAAAAAACGAGTCAACTTCTTTTTGTCAATGCAAAGAAAGAAAAAAATATTTTTACGCTTAAAAAATATTTTGCAACTAAGGAACGAAACATTTTATTTCATCATGGGCAACAGCAAGCCAAAGCACTCTATCTTGTTCAAAAATTATTAAAAAATAATGAAGCGCAAGATATAATTGTGGTAGGAGAACAAAAAAATATTCAGATGCTTCAAGATGATTTAAAACATTTTATTCCTCAGGATGTTGTTGTCTTTAACAAATCTGCACCTTGCAGTTCTCAAGATGAAAGACAGTTGTTTTTATGTAATTATTCTAATATGAGAGAAATCTTTGTGAAGCATGCAATCTTGCTAGACATAAAATCAGCAAATATCCATGAACTTGACTATGCACTACAAATAGCAAGTCAAGATATACATATTTTATATGAAACAGAATCAGACAATCTCAAAATACTAAAGGAAAGATATGAAAATACTCAAAAATGATGATGAATGGAAAAAAGAACTTAGTCCCGAAGCGTTTTATGTATGCAGACAACATGGAACAGAATCACCCTTTAGCGGAAAACTTTATGACAATAAAGAAGAAGGAACATATAACTGTACCTGCTGTAAAACACCTTTATTTGAATCTAGCACGAAATTTGATTCGGGAACTGGCTGGCCAAGCTATTACGAAGCAATAGAAGATGCTGTTATAGAAATAAAAGATACATCACATGGTATGACACGAGTAGAAGTACAGTGTGCTCGTTGTAGTGCTCATCTTGGACATGTTTTTCCAGATGGACCTGAACCTACGGGTCTTAGATACTGTATAAATTCTATTTGTTTAGATTTTAAAGAAGCATAAGGAGCTTTTATGAAAAAAATTTTACTTGCGTTCATGTTATTATTTGGAATTTCTCTCTTTGGCGGACAAAGCCATCCACATGTTATTTTACAAACAAACCAAGGGAATATAGAGCTTGAACTTTTTCCTGATGTTGCACCTTTAGCGGTTGAAAACTTTACAACCCACGTAAAAGAAGGTTACTACAATGGCATTGCTTTTCATCGTATAATTCATAATTTCATGATTCAAGGTGGGGATCCAACGGAAACTGGACGCGGGGGAGAGAGTATTTGGCATAAAGATTTTAAAGATGAGTTTAAACCAAATCTCATATTTGACAAACCAGGAATGTTAGCAATGGCAAACAGAGGGCCAAATACCAATGGTAGCCAGTTTTTCATTACAACAGCACCAACGCCTTGGCTTAACGGAGGCTATACAATTTTTGGGAAAGTTGTTAATGCTGCATCTATGCAAACTTTACAAAAACTCAATGATGTTGCAACTTCAGGACGAGAGGGTGGAGATAGACCATTAGAGAGACAAGAAATTATAAAAGCATACATAAAAGATAAATAGTGGAAATACAGACGATTAAAAAGCTTGAAGATGAAGTACTTAAAAGGTAGGTGCGTATATGGCAAATAATGTCGGTCCTGCTGTTGGTTCACGTGCTATGACTATGGCTATTATTGTCGCTGCTGTATTTGAAGCGGCTGGTGCAGCTATTGCAGCAGCTGATTTTAGGTTTTATGATTTCGGTGCTGGTGTACATTGCTGTATATAAAAAGCTTTCTGGAGAAAATACACATATAGAAAATACAAGAGAGTCGGTAAACACTCCTTTTGATTTTTATTTTTTTACTATTTTTTGGCGAAGATATTGGTTTAAACCGTATAGTATCTCTTACAATATCAAGTAATTTCTTCTTAATTTTCATAACTTTCCCCTGAAACTTTAAGCTAACCTATGCACTTTTAATGGAATATATAAAAATAACACATCATAAATGTCAAAATAACGGCAAAAAAAGTACAAACAGTACACTTTTTCTTTAAGCATAATATTTTAAAACTGTAAATATCTTAAAAATATGACATTTTATCATGTAATTTGGCATTTTTAACTATATTTCTCTTTTATGTACTACATAATACATGCTTGTTAATAATGTAATTAAAGGCTAAACTTGTTATTATGGTGTTGAATAAATAGTTGTGTGACCTAATACTAAACTAACTATATGTTAGATAAAATACATATTAATTTCAAATAAGGAAAAGCAAAAGTGAAGACAATTAGTGAGTTAAACTCTATTGACAAACCAAGAGAAAAACTTACTAAAAAAGGTGTAAAGTCTTTAAAAGATTTTGAACTATTAGCTGTTCTTTTAGGTAGTGGGACTAAAGGTAAAGATGTATTAAAATTATCTCGAGAGATTATTGGACTTCTTGAAGATGATTTTGAAAATATTACATTAGATAAACTTATGAGTATTCATGGACTAGGTCAAGCAAAAGCTTCACAAATTTTATCTGCTATTGAGTTATCGAGAAGATACTTGATAAAGCAAAATAAAAAAATTAGATCTGCTGAAGATATTTATGATGAACTTCAAGAGTACAAAAATAAAAAACAAGAGTATTTTATAGTTATAACTATTGATGGGGCGAGTCATATTATAGACAAAAGAGTTGTTTTTATAGGTACTTTAAATCGTTCGCTTATTCATCCAAGAGAAATTTTTGCAGATGCTTTGACTGATAGGGCTGCAGCTATTATAATCGCACACAATCATCCAAGTGGACAACTTGAAGCAAGCCATGAAGATATAACAGTTACAAAAAGAGTAAAAGAGTCAGCGGAACTTTTGGGAATTGACCTAATTGATCATATAGTTTTTACAAATACAAAATATTTAAGTTTAAGGGATGAGGGGTTACTGTGAATTTAACAAAACAACAAAAAGAGTATATTACAACTTTAATCAAAGAGGGAAAAGAGCTACCCCAAGAGTTTAAATATCTACTTTTTCCATCTTCGCAAAAAGAGTACGAATTAACTTATGCAGGAAAGATGAGAAAAGAGGATATTTTAGCTAATGAAGATGGTGTATTTCCTGTACCTTTACAGATAGAAAAAACTTTTAATGGTGGAGAATATGAAGAGTATAATGATGGTTGGAAAAATATGCTTGTCTTTGGTGATAATCTACAGTTTTTAAAAACAATATATAAAAATGAAGACCCTCTAATAAAAGACAAGGTAAAAGGAAAAGTAAAACTAATTTACATCGACCCTCCATTTGCCACAACTGATGAGTTTCAAAATAAAGAGGGAGCAAAAGCATATACTGATAAGAAAAAAGGTGCTGAGTTTGTAGAGTTTTTAAGGAAGAGACTTATTGTAGCTAGAGAGATATTAGCTGATGATGGTAGTATTTATGTTCATTTGGATAACAAAATGGTTCATTATATAAAAATTTTAATGGATGAAATTTTTGGTAAACAAAATTTTATTAGAGAAGTAATATGGAATAGAGGTAATCCATCTGGTGGAAAAGCTGCCGCAAATAATTGGATTCATACACATGATACAATTTTATTTTACTCTCGTAATAAAGATTTTAAAATATTTAACAAGTTATATGAACCTTACTCTCAAGAATATATTGATAAAAGATTTATACATAAAGATAAAATTGATAGATATCGTCTTCAGGGCTCAAATAATAGAAAACAATACCTTAAAGATTCTAAAGGTAAAGCTATGACTTCTGTATGGAATATATCAAATATAAATGTGATGGCATTAGAGAAGACTGGTTATCCAACACAAAAACCAGAAGCATTGATTAATCAAATTATTAAGGCAAGTTCAAATAAAGATGATATAGTTTTTGATTTTTTTGGTGGTTCAGGTGTTACTGCATCAGTTGCTGAAAGACTTGGACGAAAATGGATTACATGTGACCTTGGAAAACTCTCCTTTTTTACAATGCAAAAAAGAATTTTACAAATTCAAAACTCTAAAGATTTAGAAAATCCAAAAAAGAAATATAACAAAAAAGCCAAAAGCTTTATCACTGCACAGCTTGGTATGTATGACCTTAAAAAAGCACTTGAGTTAGAGTGGCAAAAATATCAAGAGTTTGTTGCATCTTTGTTTGAAATAGAGCTAAAAAAACATAAGATTGCTGGATTGGAATTTGATGGAAAGAAAAGAGATTATAGTGTAAAGATCTTTGATTTTAAAAAGTTCAAAGATTCAACTGTAGATGAAGAGTATATCGAACAACTGCATAGTACAGTTGGGAAAAAAGTAAGTGGAAAAGTTTATATTATTGCACCTGCGAATTATGTAGAATTTTTAACTGATTATTATGAGATAGATAGTACAAGGTACTATTTTCTTAAAATTCCTTATCATGTCATCAAAGAGTTACATCAAAAACCTTTTCAAAAACTAAGACAACCCCAAAGTAAAAAGAATGTAAATGACCTTGATGAAGCTATAGGGTTTCATTTTAAAAGACCTCCAGAGGTAAAATCAGAAATAAAAATAGAAAAAGATAACATAACACTTTTTGTAAAAAGTTTTATTAGTCGTGAGCTCGAATCAGATAAAGATCAAGATGAAAAAGGTATGAAAAACTTTGAGACACTCTCGGCTATTTTTATAGATAAAAATTATAACGGTAAATCTTTTGAGATGGATGAGGCACTTTTTGCTGATGATTTGCTACCAAAAAAATCAAACAAAAAAGATATAGAAAATCTCAAAGATGAACTAAAAAAACTACAAACCAAAGGTTTGGAAATAAAGATTGAAAACAAAGATAGTGCACAGCAGATAATGGTAGTTTATACAGATATTTATGGCAATGATTTTACAGAAACTTTTAAGATAGATGGATAAAGAATGAAAGATATAAAAATATTCAAACAAAAAGATTTAGTCTTAAAAGTTAATCAAAACTATGACCCAAGCAAACTTGATATAGAGTCTTGGAGACTGTTTCTTGATAAACTTTGCGGGGATAGAGAGTATCAAAAAGAGGCGATTATAAATTGTGTCATCTTTTTAGCAAGCCGAAGATATACAAAAACAGAGGATTTAGTAGAAGAAAATTATAAAAACAATGTAGAGATACAATCAAAATATAACTCATTAGATGAATATAAAAATAATTTACAACTTCCTAATAAACTTTTTGCAAATATTGATTTAGCAACTGGAACAGGAAAATCATATGCTATATATGGTGTAGCTCAAATGATGTTGGGACTCAATCTCGTAGATAGAGTTCTTGTCTTATGTCCATCACTAACCATTGAATCTGGACTGATGGAAAAGTTTGAAAGTTTAAGTGGTGATTCAAGACTGAAAAATGCAATCCCAGAAGAGGCAAAATATAAAAATCCAAGGATAGTAGATGCAAATATTACAGTAAAAAAAGGTGATATTTGTGTTGAAAATATTCATGCGGTTTACTCTACTACTGGTTCATCTATTGAAGACAGTTTTAAAGAAAATGGTGAAAGAACTTTAGTTTTAAATGATGAATCACACCATATTTTCAACAAAATATCAGGAAATACATCTGAAGCAAAAGGACTAAAGCGATGGAAAGAGTTTTTATTAAATAGTGAGTTTAATTTTAAATATATACTAGGGTTTACTGGAACAGCATATCATGAAAATGAATATTTTAATGATATTATTTATAGATACTCTTTGCGAGAAGCTATTGAAGATAAGATAGTAAAAAATATAGAGTATGTTCAAAAAGATGATAGCTCAGGAACAAATGAAAAATTTCAAAAAATATATAAAAATCATCAAGACAACATAGATAAATACCCTAAGATAAAGCCACTCTCTATTCTTATTACTAAAGATATTAATAAAGCTAGAAATTTGATGGAGGATTTAGTAGATTTTTTAAGCAAACAAGAGGGATTATCAAAAGAAAATATAGAAGAAAAAGTTTTAATAGTAACATCACACAAAGATCATAAAGTAAACTTAATGAAATTAAAATCTGTAGATGACAAAGATAATAAAGTTCAATGGATTATCTCTGTATCTATGTTAACTGAGGGGTGGGATGTTAAGAATGTTTTTCAAATAGTACCATGGGAAGATAAAGCATTTAACTCAAAACTTTTAATTGCTCAAGTGTTAGGAAGAGGTTTAAGGATACCTTTAGAATATATATCTCCACAACCGAGAGTAATTGTTTTTAATCATGACTCTTGGAGTAAAAACATAAGAGGACTTATTGATGAAGTTTTAGAAATAGAGACAAGAGTTATAAGTGAGACCATAAAAAGTGGAGAAAGAGTAAAATATCATTTCGAAGTTTATAATCTTGACTATACAAAAGATGAAATTGAAATAGAGCATGATAAAGAGAAAAAGGTCTATAATTTTTCAAGAATAGAACAAGAGGGTATAAGACTAGATTCACAAGTTACACAAAGTGAAAAAGGAACTTCTTATGAGTCAATCTCTGGTGGTGAAGTTAGAGAAAAAAATTATCTAATAGATTATGGCACTTGGAGTATTGATGAAGTAGTAAATAGAATTTATGAAGAGTTTGAGATAAGAGATTGGGAAGGTAAAATTTTAAAGTTAGGTGAAGAACAATATACGCAAAATAATCTTCCACCTCAAGAGAAAATAAGAAATATTATTACAAAATCAATGCAAAATGTGGGTATTAAAGGTGATAGAATTATTGAAAAAAATGTTCATAAGATTCTTCAATCTTTTTCTACACTACTGAGAAAAAAAGGCAAAACAGTTGTACAAAAATTAAAAATAAATGATCCTATAGCAGTAAATACAAAAAATATTATAAAAGAGAGTTCAGGCATCGGTAATTTTAGAAGAGGATATAGTTTATTTTATTCAAATGAGTGGCAAGAAGAGATTATAGATGAAAACCAAAAAAATATTATTTACAGTTTAAGAGAAGATGAAAGCCTACCAAAAAGTGCAGAAAAAGAACAAAATCAGTTTTTATTTAAAACTCCTGTAAATGTAGTATTCACAAATGCTGAACCAGAAAGAAAATTTGTAGAATATTTATGTCAAAAAGATATAGCATCAAATATAACAAGTTGGTTAAAATCAAGAGATAGAGGATTTTATGGAATTGAATTTAGCTTAAAGTATGGTGGCAAAGATTCTAAAACAAGAAGATATGGACATAAAACTTTTAACCCAGATTTTTTTATAAAGATAGAGAAAAATGATGTTGACAACTTTGTAGTAGTAGAGATAAAATCAGATAAAGATGATTCTTCTGAAAACAAAGCAAAATATAAATATGCGAAAGAGCATTTTGAAAGACTGAACAAGAAATTATCAGATGCAAAAATTAAACAAAAATATATATTTCATTTTTTAAGTCCAAATGGTTACACAGAATTTTTTGCATATTTAAAAGACGGTACCTTATTGGAATCACAAAGTAAATTTAGATGTGAATTAGAAAACTTATTAGAAGATATTGGCGATGAATAAAAACCTAACAATAAGAAACTCAACAGCAGAATTTCTAATCTTCACAACCTCAAATGGACAAGACACTATAGAAGTAAAAGTTGAAGATGAAACTGTATGGCTAACTCAAAAACTAATAGCTAAACTTTTTGATGTGTCTGTAGCCACGGTAAATGAACACCTGCAAAATATATTTAGAACAAATGAATTAGAAGAAAATTCAGTTATTAGGAAATTCCTAATAACTGCTAGTGATGGTAAAAATTACAATACAAAACACTATAATTTAGAAGTGATTATTTCACTAGGATATAGAATAAATTCAAAAAAAGGTACAGAGTTTAGAAGATGGGCAACTGAAGTTTTAAAAACTTTTACTACTCGTGGATATGTTCTTGATAATGAAAGATTAAAAAATGGAAGCTATTTAAACCATCAATACTATAAAGATTTAATCTTAGAAATAAGAGATATACGAGAGAGCGAAAGAAACTTTTATCAACAAATTACAGATATTTATGCAACTGCTTTAGATTATGATTTTAAAGCACCAACTACACAAGAATTTTTTGCTACTGTTCAAAACAAACTTCATTGGGCGATTCACGGTCATACTGCATCTGAATTGTTAATGGAAAGAGCAGACCATAAAAAAGAGTTTATGGGACTTACAAATTGGAAAAAAGCACCAAATGGTAAAATATTAAAATCCGATGTTGTTATAGCTAAAAATTATCTCTCACAAGATGAGATAAAATCACTCAATAGAATAGTAACTATGTATCTTGATTATGCTGAAGACCAAGCAGAGAGAAATATACCTATGACTATGAAAGATTGGAGTCAAAAGTTAAATGCTTTTTTACAATTTAATGAACGAGATATTTTACAAAATGCTGGAAAAGTTACAGCAGTAATTGCAAAAGAGTTTGCTATAAGTGAATTTGAAAAATATAAAGTTATTCAAGATAAATCATATAAAAGTGATTTTGATATGTTGCTTCAAGAATTAGATAAAGATGGAAAGTGACCTGAAACACACAACAAAACCTTGGAACTAATAAATTTTCTAGCGAAAATCTACAGTTCAAGTGAACCGTTATATCCTACAGAAACCATGCCAAACAAAAAGAGTAAAATTTTTGCTATAATACTTTAAATAAGACAAGGATGAATATTTGCCAACTTTACTCAATAAAAATGGTTTTAAATTTTTCTTTTATGCAAATGAGCATGAGCCAAAACATATTCATATTATGAAAGGCGAAGGATTTGCTAAAGTTGAATTAGAAAATTTAAAAATGGCATTAGAAATCATCAAAGAAAATCAAGATAATTTTACAAGGATTTGGAATGAATGGTTTAATTAAAGGTAAAGAAGTTCACTTTGATGATGAATATTTACATGTAAAACTTGAAGATGGAAGAATTATATCTACTCCTATGGAATGGTACAAACCACTTAAAGAAGCTTCAATATCAGAACTGAAAAACTACAAACTTATTTGTATGAATACTGGTATTGAATGGGAATCTATTGACTACCATCTTAATATAGAAAGTATGTTAGAACTCTCACTAGAAAAAGTTGCATAAAGATATAACAAATTCGAGGAGACCAATAATTTCCCTAACGAAAATTTACAGTTCAAGTCAACCGTTGTATCAAAAGTAAATAAATATAAAATCAGAGGAAAAAATGTCGAATATTTAGAAATATGAGGTGAGTTTACAAAGTTTATTTTACAGTCTCAAAGGGATAATGCTTTAAAAACTTTTAGTGCCTGAACATGTTCAGGCACATCATGCACCCTTAGTATAGAAGCACCATTTCTCAATGCCTCAAGATGTAGAGCCAATGTACCGGGAAGTCTTTGTTGCACATCTGAAGGTGAAATTTTATTGATCATTGATTTTCTTGATGCCCCAACAAGGAGTGCTTTATCTAGTGTTAAAAAATGCTCAAGATTCTTAATGAGCATTAAGTTATTTTCGAGTGTTTTTCCAAATCCTATGCCAACATCAAGAACAATATCTTTAATACCAAAACTTTGAGCTTTTTCCATTCTACACTGTAAAAAGCTGTAGACATCATCTAAAATATTTTCGTAATGTGGATTTTTTTGCATAGTTCTCGGCGTACCTTGCATATGCATTATGATTGCCGTTGCATTATATGATGCACAAAGTTTACATACCTCATCATTTTGTAAACCTGTTATATCATTTACAATACGAAAACCACTATCAAGTGCCTTCTGTATGACTTTGGGTTCATAACTATCACAACTAAATTTTACTTTGTCATATAGTTTTGCTTGGTTTATAAGCTTCAAAATAGGCTCTATTCTTGCCAATTCTTCTTCTACACTCACTACTGGTGCGTTAGGACGAGAAGAAACAGCTCCTATGTCTATAATTGTTGCACCCTCAGCAATCATCAACTCTATACTCTCAATTGCATCTTTATTTTTAAATCTACTACCAGCATAAAAACTATCATCATTTGCATTTACTATACCCATAATATCAACATTTTTTGGCTTTTTTATTTCTGCAAACTCTTTTAATTTCTTTGCTAAATCTTTTAAACCAAAGGGCTGTGCCAACTCTTTTTTTGCCAAAGTCTTTAATTGTTTTGTGTTTGCTATTAAAATAGAATCAACTTCTGGTTTTGCTGCAATTACCGTACCCCGAGGAACTGCTAAGTCCGCACCAATGGAAAGAGCATCTTGTTTTAATATATTTGCAGCACCTACATGTAAGTTATGTATATATATAATATGTATGTCAGCTTTTAATGCCAAAATATCAATACCACCCTTATCAACACCTAATTTTCTCAATTGTTCTTTAATATTGATACTGTTTGATAATCTTTCAACTGTCATTATCTCTCCCTGACAAAACTCATTAATAGCATTGCTAAAACACTTTGTGGACGTGCATTTAAGTCAAGCAGTCTATATGCTTTATCAAAATTATCTAATTGTGAGGGACTCAATACAAGCATATCTGTAACTGTTGCTCGGTAAAAAAGTGCTTCTACTAATGATTTTGCTTCGTTTTTACTACTTCTACTATGGAGTTTTAAAAATGCAAAAACTTCTTTATAGTCAAAACGTAAAAGGTTAATATCTAAGTGCATATTTGTATGTTCATGTTCTTGCTTAAGTATTGGAAGACGAGAACGTACTGTTGGAAGCAGATTAGATTTTGTTGGAGACAGTATGATAAATTCTATATTTTTTGGTGGTTCTTCTAAGAGTTTTAACAGTGAATTTTGTGCTACATCTGTAAATTCAGTCGCTGCTATAATTATATATTTTGTTTGAGAGTCGCTTATATATGCTTCATTAGCAACAAGCTTTGCATGTTCTATTTTGAAATTATCTTCTACAAACTTTACCACTCTAAAATTTTCTAACTCAATTTGGAGCTTTTCAACAGCCGTCTCAAGCTCATCTGTAATAAGAATATGCCCTTTAAGTGGTTTATGAACTTGCATCAACCTCTCCAAACATAGCAGCATTAAGAGATGCATCAAAGAGTCTGTAAAGCTGTAAAAGCTTAATATCTAAAGCGGTATCATAAGATTTTAAAGTAAAAGCATTATTGAAATCTTCATCAAAAATCCAAAAATAACTTTCATCTTTTCTTTTTGCTATATCACTTCGCTTATCATCACCCTTACCAATATACCAAAAAAAGTAATCATCTTTATAAGAGAGGGAAATCATATCATCAATTATATCTATCATTTCTCCGCCACTTACATTATTGTAATGTGTATAAATATTGTCAATACTAATAATTGGTATAAGAGGTCTCTCCAACAATAAACCATTTATAGAACTTAATATATAGTTTTCAAACCACTTTCTTTTTTCATCAGTGATTAAAATAATAGTCTTTCCATTAAGAATCTGTTCTAGGGCATAAGCGGTAGTTTTTGACCATTCAAAACGGTGTTCTTCAAGCCAGCTAAGACTCCCTCCTTCTTCTCGTATGGCATCTAAGCTCCATTGTGCAAAATCTGGCATATATATTCTTATTTTTCTAATTCATAAGCATCATGAAGACTGCGTACTGCAAGCTCTGCATATTTTTCATCAATTACCATTGAGACCTTAATTTCTGATGTTGCTATCATATTTATATTTATATTTTCTCGTGCCATTGTAGAAAAAGCAAGGGCAGCTACACCAGAATGTGATTTCATTCCAACACCGACAACAGAAACTTTACAAATATCTTCATTATACGAATCATCTTTTACTTCACCACTTTTTACAAATACATCTACAACAGATTTTGCATCATGTAAATCATCTACGGGCACAGTAAAGTCAATATTTGTTGTATCGTCAACTGCTTTATTTTGAATAATCATATCAACATTCACTTCTGAATCTGCAAGTGCATTAAAAATATCTGAAGCGATACCTGGTCTGTCTTTTACACCCATTAAAGAGATACGTGCTTGATTTCTATCTAATGCAATTCCACTTACTAATGGTTTTTCCATAATATTTTCTTCCTTTGTAATTAGTGTTCCCTCTTCCTCACAGAAGCTGCTTCTTGTAACTAAATTTACATTTAATTTTTTCGCCAATTCTACTGAACGGTTCTGTAGTACTTTTGCACCCAATGAAGCTAGTTCAAGCATTTCATCATAAGAAATTTTTTCTAATTTTTTTGCTTTTGGTTCTATGCGTGGATCTGTTGTAAATATTCCAGTAACATCTGTATATATTTCACATAAATCAGCTTGTAATGCTCCTGCAACAGCAACAGCAGAAAGGTCACTGCCTCCACGTCCAAGTGTTGTTACATCTCCATTTTCATTCACTCCCTGAAAACCTGCCACAACAATTATTTTTCCCTCTTGCACAGCACACTGCATGCTTTGTGGATTAATCTCTTGAATACGTGCTTTTGTATGGTGTTTATCAGTAACTATACCGGCTTTACGCCCAGTCATTGCAACAGCTTCAAAGCCCATTTCTTGTAAAGCAATAGAAAGAAGTGCTGCCGTTACCCGCTCTCCGGAGCTTAAAAGCATATCCATCTCTGCTCGTGCCGGATTCTTTGAAAAATTTTCAGCAAAGCCTACAAGTTTATTTGTCTCACCACTCATAGCTGAAACAACAACGACAACGTCATTACCTTCTTTTTTAGTTTTGGCTACATGGTTTGCTACATTTTGAATACGTTCTAAGTCACCAACGCTTGTTCCGCCAAATTTTTGAACTATTAACATCTACAACAGCCCCTCTTTTTTAAAATAATTTATTACTTTCTCATACACAGGCTGCTTAAAATGTGCTGTATATGATAGAACAGTATTACTATCCACAAATTTATATTCATTAAATTCAGGATGTTTTGTATGCAAATTTATTTTTGCATTTTTTGCAAGTTTTAACAAAAAATATCTTTGTATCTGTCCTTGATAAGGTTGCATCTTCTTTGCAATTTTAGGAGGAAAATCATAAGAAATCCACTCCGGATATTCTGCAACTATTTCAGCTGCATCAGTGCCTATTTCTTCTTCCATTTCGCGAAAGAGTGCTTCTTTTACCTCTTCACCTTCATCAATTCCGCCTTGTGGAAACTGCCAAATATCACTTAAATCATTTCGTTGCGCAATAAAAATATTTTTTTTGTGCGGATATTCATCAGAGACAATTATCATCGCAACATTGGGACGGTATATTTCTTTTTTACTCATATAAATTCCTATTCAATTATCGCGATTATACAAAAATAGCAATTAAAATAAGTTTATCCAGTTATAATTTCATAATGTTAGTATATATTCATATCCCTTTTTGCGATTCAAAATGCTCTTATTGTGCTTTTAACTCTTATGTTGACAAGTTTCATCTCAAAGAAAAATATATGAGTGCACTTAAAAAACAGTTAACATTAGAACTTCAGCGATTTCAAGCAAAAGAAAATTCAATTGAAACAATTTTCATAGGAGGGGGAACTCCTTCCACTGTCTCACCCAAGCTTTATAAAGATATTTTTGATGCATTAAAACCTTATCTCATTAAAAATGCTGAAATCACAAGTGAAGCCAATCCAAATAGTGCAACAAAAGAGTGGCTTAGTGGGATGAAAGCACTTGGTGTTAACCGCATCAGCTTTGGAACACAGAGTTTTAACAAAGAAAAACTCAAACTTTTAAATAGAGCCCATACACCGCAAATGTCCATTGATGCCGTTATGAATGCTTCTAAAATCGGCTTTAAAAACATCTCTTTAGATTTAATTTATGCCACTTTGGGTGATACTAAAGAGTTGTTAAAAAATGATATACAAACTGCATTTTCTTTGCCAATTAACCATATTAGTGCGTATGCACTCACCATCGAAGAAGGTACTGCCTTTGAAAATCGTCCACAAATGTCAAAAGAACAACTTTCTCTTACAAAATGGATTTTCCAAGAGATACAAAAACATGGATTTTCACAGTATGAAATTAGTAACTTTGGCAGCTATGAATCACAGCATAATCTAGGATATTGGCAATATAAAGACTATATAGGTGCAGGTGCAGGTGCAGTTGGAAAATATGGCAATTCAAGATTTTACCCCCAAAGCGATATAGAAGCATACATAAAGGACCCCTACCTTATAAAAGAAGAAAATCTACATGTAGAAGATCAAAGGCTTGAAAAAATATTTTTAGGCTTACGCTCGTGTATTGGAATAAACAAAGAAATATTAAATAGCGAAGAGACAAAAAGGGCATCACTTTTAGTGCACGAAAAAAAATTAGAGGAAAAAAACAGTATTTTATATAACCCAAATTATCTTTTAGCAGATGAGATTGCATTATTTTTAAGCTCTTGAAGATTTTTTAATCATTCTTTAGATAAAATTACACAATCAATAAAATATGAAGGCTTAATATGTTTGGTATGGGTTTTACGGAGATGCTTCTTATAGCAGTAATTGCTATTCTTTTTCTAGGTCCGGATAAACTACCTAGTACAATGATAGAAATTGCAAAATTTTTTAAAAATGTTAAAACTACAATAGGTTCAGTAAAAGATTCCCTCGAAGAAGAGATGAATCTTAGTGAAATCAAGCAAGAAGCACTTGCATATAAACAAGAGTTATTAAATGCCAGTGAAAATTTGCATAAAGTGACAGATATACCGGCACAAGCAGGTGCAAAACTTACAAGTTTGACAGATGATATTTTAGATGATATAGAAGATACAAAAGAGAAAGAAATTCCTAAAGAACCACAAGAAGTGACTTTTAAGAAAAAATCTAAAGAAGAAAAAATAGAAAAAGAAGAAGATATAAAAGATGTTTGATGAAATAAGACCACACCTCGTAGAACTCAGAAAAAGGTTGGCAATCTCAGCCGCAAGCCTTATTGTTATGTTTTTTGTTATGTTTTACTTTCATGAACCACTCTTAACTTGGATGGTACAACCCCTTAATGATGCCCTTATAGCCGTTGGTAAAATCTCCGTTCATGCTGCGAATGGAATGATTACAACTTCTCAGGTAGGTGGTGCATTTTTTGTAGCACTTAAAGTTGCATTTTTTGCAGCCATTTTAGGTGCACTGCCAATTATTCTTTCACAAATATGGCTTTTTATCGCTCCCGGTCTTTATGCACATGAGAAAAAAATGATTATACCTTTTATAGCAGGTGGAACTATTATGTTCCTTGTAGGTGTACTTTTTGCTTACTATGTGGTAACTCCTTTTGGATTTGATTTTCTTATTACCTTTGGTTCTTTCAAATTTACTCCACTTATAAACATTGAAGATTATGTAGGCTTCTTCACAAAAATCATGTTTGGTTTTGGTCTTGCTTTTGAACTTCCTGTCTTTGCTTACTTTTTAGCACTTCTTGGACTTGTTGATGATAGACAAATGACATCATTTTTTAAATATGCCATCGTCATTATATTTATAGTTGCAGCACTTTTAACACCACCTGATGTCCTCACACAACTTTTGATGGCTGGTCCGCTTGTTATACTCTATCTGCTTT
>JALUXS010000017.1 GCA_027013185.1 Sulfurimonas sp. | reverse complement strand
ATTTTATTATACTTAAAAAAGTTTAGCCCAGATTGAAACCTAGGTTCCGAGAAGACATTTTGACCTTTCCTATATTTTTAGTTTATATACTTTTACGCTCGGTGCCATTATTACCGGTTCAAATAGATTTTTATCATAATTTTGTAAAACCATTAATTGAATGTAAAGTGAATTGTATGTTTTTTCATCGACGAGTAAAAAAGTATTGTAATTTTGCATATATATTACACTTATGTCTGATGAAAAATTAACTAATTGCACTTCTTTATGCAGTTGCATTCCTTTTGTATAGTAGGTTTTTACAAATCTTCGTATCGGCAAAGTTTTATTCCCAAGAGTGAGTTGTAGCGTTCTTTTGTCTACAAATATATTTTGTGCCAGTTGAATTTTACTGCCGAGGTCTTTAAAATTTCTACTTGCAAAGAAAAAAGGCTGTTTACCTTTTGCTCCGTTCATCAGGTTCAGATTTGAAAAAAGTGCTACAGTCGGGTAAATATTTATCATTCTATATGGCAAATAAAAGTAAATATCTCGTGTTTTTTTCGGCAGTTTAATATTAGAAGCAAGTGTTCGTAAAAAATTATTTGTATTTTTAAAGCCATAATCTTTTGTCATATCTTCTATATTTGAAAAAATTGTCAGATTTTTATCTTCTATCTCTTTTTTATGTTCTTTTTGAAATTTAAATTTATTTTCTGTATATTCGACATCAAGTCTTGCCATATTTGCAGCTTCTTTTTGTGTATGCGTCAGCATATAACTCACAGGAAAATTCACGGCTCCGCTGTGTTTGCCGCCATCTGCCAAAGTTTTTACATCTGCATAGTAGCGTATTGGGTAGCCATAATCCCACCAAGAAATTACATAATCGTCTCTATTTGCTTTTTTACCTAAAGCATCAAGCACTTTTACCTCATTGGCATTAAAAACTGTCGGTACTTTATAAGCTTCTATATGTTTATAATTTGGGTATAAAACACCTAAAGTTAAAAGCATCATAAATAAAAATTTGATTTTCCCTATAAATTTTTGAGAAATCTCAGTAATTAAAAATGCCATACCAAATGCTAAAATGGGAACAGCATAAATTGTAAATCGAAGTCCCCCAACATATGCCAAAAAGCCGAGACCCAAGAGAGGAAGAGACAGTATCATCACTCTTTGTTTATACAAAAGGTACACATACCCGAGCAAAGAGATAATGAACGTAACGGTATTTCCGCTGATACGATTTGCAAAGGTTTCAAAAGGAATATGCCCTGCTTCACGAACTGTTTGCATGACGGTAAAGAAATGCAAACCGAGTCCTTTGTCTGTACTACTTACACTGTCTCTAAAAACATAGCCTTTTAACTGTGCCCAAATTGGCTCAAATCCACCTGTCACAAAAAAACCAAGAACAGAAGCTACTAATATATAGTAAAGATATTTATCATATTTTTCTTGTTTAAAGGTATAAAAAGCAGCTAAAACAAAGCCTAAACGGATGTAGCCATGCGTATTCATCATTGCAAACATCATAATAGCCAACAATTTATAATTATAAAGATTTTTGCGGTCAAATATAAGTGCATAGGCTAAAATCAAACCAAAGAATGAAAATTCTAAAGAGTAACTTTGAGGGTACCACCATCTGTAGACTAAAATATCTAAAGCAGTGAAAAGCAGGTATATATCTTTATTTGTTTTTACTGCCCAAATAATAGACCAAAGCAAAAACATCGGCAATACAATATTTAGCATATCAGTATCGTAATACCCTGCCATTGTACGGTTATAATAACTCCATGCAATCGATGCTAAAAGTGCAGCGATAAGTCCCATTTCCAAGTTTTTTAAAGCCTTGGCTATTAAAATAATAGGAATAACAACAAGAGAGCTTAAAAATACCGGCATATAAAAAATGATACTTTCAAAAGAAAATGGTAAAATTTTTGCAAAAAATGCCGTGAGTTGTGCCGCTGCAGTCGTAACCGGTGAGAGGTCATTCAACTGATGGAACTTATCATAAAACTCTTTTGCATCCGGATTTGTTCCCGTTCCCGAGAGTAAATCACGAGCCCCTTCCGCCCAAAAGTAACCGTCATTAGTGTTAATCATTAATTGATTGTGAAAATGAAATGGTGCATAATCGCCAAATTGATAAACCCAAATGAAACGCATAGCGACTGAAAAAGCGAATGCGATGAGTATATAAAAGAGTGTCTTTTTATTTTCTGCTGTAAGTGTTAACAAATTATTCCTTATCTATTTTTTCTCAGGTTGGAATCTGGATTCTGAAAAACATCCTAAGCTCTTTGCCCTTCGGAAGCAAGGTTTCAACCTCGCCCCTTTAGTCTTAAAAACTCTAATTTGCTTTCATAAATTTTAATGTCTGCCATTTTATCATATTTTATTGCACCTTTGAGCAACAAATTATATTTTTCTATTAAAGTTTCTAGCACCAAATCTTCATACTCCGTATCTAAAAACTTTTCCAATGACTGAACACGAAATCTATCCATGCCCCAATATTTAAAGCTGAGTTGGTCTTCATGCCCTGCATATTTTGTTATGAGTTTATTTTTTATCAATCCTACTTTTTCCTTACATGTAATCCTAAGCCATAAATCATAATCTTCACATACTGCTAAATTTTCATCAAACACTCCACACCACTCAAATAACTTTTTATGTAAAAGCACAGAAGATGGAGCGATATTACAATACGAAAGATTTTCCGCAAATGCATTTTTACCTATTTTTTGAAACTTTTTTGGGATTTTCACTTCTTTGTTATTTCTTACCCATTTTTCATCTGTATAGCTCATAAAAGTATCACTGTTTTGTTGATGGAATTCTACATGTAGTTTTAGTTTATCTTTATGCCAAACATCATCCGAGTCCAAAAATGCAACCCAATCATTTTTTGCGTACTTTATACCTCTATTTCTAGCTGATGAAACACCGCTGTTTTTTTGGTACATGTAAATAATGTCTGGAAATTCTTTTATAATTTGTGCACTTTGGTCTGTTGAACCGTCATCAATTATAATTATTTCATCTGCTGCATAAGTCTGAGAAAGTACAGATACCACAGCTCTTTTTAAATATTCATATCGGTTATATGTTGGAATAACAACTGAAATTTTAATATAAAACTCTTTTTACCAGACTTTTATTTCATTATAAAGGCTGTCTCTCTCTACCGGTGTAAATCCGCTGTTTTTTATAAGTGCTGTAAAATCTTCAACGCCGATACCATTGGCACTTTTTGCTCCTGCGGCTGAATTTATGGACTCTTTTTCTATGGTTCCGTCTAAATCATTTGCTCCAAATTCCTGTGCAACTAAAGCTAAGTTTACAGTTGATGTCACCCAATATGCTTTTAAATTTGGCACATTATCAAGTACTAATCTTGCTACGGCCATTGTTTTTAAAATTTCATTAGCTGTAATCGCTTTTTCAATTTTAAGGTAATTATTTTCTGTTTGATACACCAATGGAATAAAACAGTTAAATCCGCCTGTAATATCTTGTAGTTCACGTATTCGCATCATATGGTCTATGCGGTTTTCACGACTCTCAACATGTCCAAAAAGCATAGTAACATTTGATTTTTTACCGCGTTCATGCCATTTTCTATGAATTTCAAACCACTGGTCTGATGTCACTTTACCTTTACAAATAAAATCACGCACTTTTTCATCAAAAATTTCGGCACCACCACCAGGCATAGAATCAACTCCGTTTTCCACCATCAAATCAAGCACCTCATCATAACTAAGCCCATGATGACGAGATAAAAAGTCAACTTCTGCAGCCGTGAGAGCCTTTACATGTAGATGTGGGTAAGCTGTTTTAATCTTTTTAAATATGCCTAAATACCAATCAAGTGTAACATTAGGATTATGTGCAGAGACGATATGCACCTCTTTGGCACCGTGAGAATCAACTTCGGCGACAATTTTCATAATTTCTTCATGCGTCATTGTATACTGGTTTGGATTTTTTCGTGTCGCAGAGTAAGCACAAAATTTACAAACATCTGCACATACATTCGTTGGATTGATATGACGGTTGATATTAAAGTAGGTTTTTTTACCGTGTAATTCTTGGCGTTTTTTATCGGCTAATTCACCAAGTTCAAAAAAATCCATATCATAGAGTTTAAGTGCTTCTTCAAAATTTATTCTATTCATTATATTCATTTTGTACCTTGTAAAAATTATTTATATTTATGCCATTATCGCCCAGACTGAAGTCTGGGTTCCGAAAAGACTTCTCAGGTTTACATGTAAAATCTTTTTTTCTCTTCGGAAGCGATGCTTTCGCTTCGCCTCTTAGGCTTTTACAGTCCGGGGGCTTTCCACATTGAAGTTGTGATATTATCATCAACTAGCTTTAATTGCACTTCATATGCCTGCTGCCATTTGATTTTCAATTTGTCATAAACTTTTTTATTTTCTAAATTTGGCTCATATGTTTTGTCCCATACTACCAGCTCCTTTGCTGCACTTGCCAAATTTTCATAAATACCACAACCTACTCCTGCTGCCATTGCAGCACCTAAGGCTGTAGCCTCTGTAACACGGGGAATTTTCACCCTGTAACCTGTCACATCCGCGACAATTTGCGACCATAGCTTACCCTTGCTTGCACCTCCGGCAAAAACTATTTCATCAAACTCCACGCCACTGAACTCTTTGATTTTTTCTAAGTTTATACTTGAAACAATCGCAGCATTTTCTTCTAAACTTCTAAACATTGAAGCCCTGTTATATTTGTCTGCATCGAGTCCGAGATTTAAAAAGCTCGGTGCAGCGTGATACCATTTTTTATATTTCATAGTGTCTGAGAAAATCGGCAATATATCATAAGAGCCTGCAGGAATTTTTTGTGCTTTTTGCTCCAATATTTCATACACGTCACAATTTTTTTCTTTTGCCTCGGCTTTTTCGATTTCACAAAAAGCATCCCGAAACCAACGCATAACAAGCCCCGAAAAGAACGTAATGCCTTCTGCCTGAGAAAGCCCTGTAATTACATGTGGATTCACACGTACACTCATATCTTTTGGAGGTGTTACATCACTTTTTATATTGACCACCTGTTGCCAAAAGGAACCACCAAGAATTGCGACCTGCCCTGCTTTTACAACGCCTAGACCTGCAGCACCGAGCTGAACATCACCACCGCCCATAATAACCTTTGTAGTCGTTGAAAGTCCGCTCGACTCAGATGCCTCTTGTGTCACAAAACCCATAAAAGAGCCAACTTCTAAAACCTTAGGAAAAATCCTATCTTTTATGCCGACTTTTGCAGCCATTTGTGGCATCCAATCTCTCTTTTTCAAACTAAAAATACCAGTTGTCCCGCCGTTGCTGGGGTCACTTGCTATTACGCCGCTTAAACGTGCCAAAATCCAATCGCCTATCATAGAAATGCGGGCTACTTTTTTATAAATTTGCGGACGATTGTTTTTTAACCATAAAAGACGTGGCAAGGAACCAAGTGCAAAAGTCTGTCCTGAGATTGCGTAAAACTCTTCCTCAAGTTCTGCAAAATTTTCTTTTAAATATCGCACTTCTTTTTGGGCTCTTGCATCCACGTTTGCTACAGCCCAAAGTTCTTTCCCCTCATTATCATACAAAACAATGCCTTCACGCATACTTGTAGCACTTACACCCAGTATATCTTCAGGGTTTATAGCAGCTTTTTGTATCGCTTTTTTTATACATGTAAGAACCAAAGACCAGTTATTTTTACAATCAAAAGTCATAGAATTTGGCACATTTTCTTCTGCTATATGTGTCCATTCTTCTTGGGCAACTGCAATTTGATTAGCTTTAGTATCAAAGATGACGGCACGGATGCTGCCTGTACCTGCATCTATTGCCATAAGATATTTAGTCATATTTACCTCTTTTTTGGTTTTTTTGGCTCTTTAGCTATCAAAGCAATTCAGCCCAGATTACAGAAAAAAATTTAGTTTTTTTCTAAGTCACGCTTTAGCGTTTGAAAACCTGGGTTCCGAAAAGAGTTGCCAACTTACATGTAAAAATTTACTTTTTCAGTTTTGCCTGCTCTAATTCCCAGTACTCCATTTTAAAACTTTCTTTTTCACTGATGCTTTGGTAGCCACCTAGTTTATCAGCTCTGAGAACTGCCAGCATAGTATGATTGACTATATCATTTATAATAGCTGCTTCTTTTCTGTCTTTACCAAAAGATATGACCGCAAGATTTTTTATAATCATATAATTAGGTGCAGGATTTAACATCACCTCATCTTTGGCATACTTTTCAAAGTACGCTTCATACTCTTTTATGTAGTTCTCAATTCCGGCTTCTAGGTCCGTATCTTCCATAATAAGAGGCACTCTTTTTGTGCGAATAATATGTTCTGGTGTTAAAACACCGCGGGAAGCAAATTCTTTAAGATTCTTTTGTGAAGCATAAAAAGAAGCTAAGGGCGATTGGTTAATATTGATAGAGACTTCATAACCTTTATACTTCGATAAAACTCTTGTAATTTTTCCTATGTCACATCCACTGTGTACATAATTATGTTCTACATGTACAACGGCATTTTCATCCAAAAATTCTTCAGCTTTACTGACGGCTGCTATCATTTTTTCATACGATTTTTTTGCATCATTATCAAATGTAAAAATCCCGTGATGATGAAGTATGATACCGTCAATACTATCCCACTCTAAATCTTTTGTCATCTCATATATTTTATGTGCAAGTTCAAAGCCCGGCATCACATAATCTACTATTAAAAAGTTAGGAAAAAGATTCACAATATGTTCATCCCCGTTAAGAGAATTTGAAATAGTCACAATTGCATCTGCGTGGGTATGATCTACAAATTTGTAAGGAATAAGTGCATGAAGTATTGCTTCTACTGAAGGATTTGGTGCAGATTTATCCGTCATTGCTTCTCTTTGCAGGCGTACCATTTCACTGTCGCTAAGCTCTGGGAGTTTTGCCATTTCTAAAAGAACATCCATTTTTACAGGGGCAAAACCTTCCGCTTTTATACTCTCTAAATCCCAACCGCTTCCTTTTACATGTAAAATATTTTCTCCGTTTATTGTACTTTTAAGAGATGTATTTCCACCCCCGTGCAGTACAAGTTCATCATCTTTTCCTAAAAGGTTTGAGCTGTAGACTCTCAAATCCAAATCATTTTTACATGTAGCTGCTTTTTTATCGTTCCATAAGTTATCCATAATTACTCCAAAACTTCTAATTCATCTGTATATTTGTCTTCACAATAAGGCTCATACGAAGATTTATACACTTTATAATGTGCTGAGGATTTATGCCCGTTTAAAGCAGCTTCGTTTTCCCAAGTCTCCACGGCCATAAACCTTTTTCTCTCGTTTTCATATTGAAATATTTCATAAAACAAGCAGCCTTTTTCCGATTTACTTGGTGCCACCATAGCTGCGAGTAGTTCTTTCATTTTATCTTCATATCCATTTTTTGCTATAAATGTTACACTTTTTGTAATTGTCATTTTTTCCCTTTTTTTATAACTTTATACTTAATATTAAATTTTAAAGATAAATTATATCAGAAATTCAATATAATAGTATATGAATTTACTTTTAGAAATAGAAAATGTTATAGAAAAAAAAGGTTCAGACTTTGAACTCTCAAAACTCTTCAAACAATACATAAAAGAATATAAAGAATCTTTACCTGAACTCTTTACAAAAAATCAGGGCAAAGATTTTCTCGTACGTCATACAAAAAAACTCGATTCCATTATGGAACTTATGTACAAAACTGTCCTTCGCCGTGCTTTTGGCAATTATCTGCCTATGCGTAGTTCCATTCCAATTGCCATTATTGCTCTTGGAAGTTATGGACGCGAGCAGCTTTGTGTTCATAGTGATATTGATTTGCTCATAGTTTATAAAGATGTTGAGGGGTATAATTGTGAACTTATTATAGAAAAACTTTTTTATCTTGCCCTTGATGCCGGTATGAAGCTCGGGCATAGAGTCCATGAAGTAGATGACCTTTTTAAAGCAAGTAAGGAAGATATAACTATAAAAACTTCTTTAATAGAGTCAAGATTTATTACCGGTTCTCCTTTTACCTGGCATGCAACGCAAAGAGAGTTAAATAAAATACGCCTTTTTGAACCAAAAGAATTTCTCATTGCTAAAATAGAAGAAGCACAAACAAGAAGAAAAAAATACCCAAGTTCTATGCAACCAAACATTAAAGAGAGCGTCGGAGGGCTGAGAGATTCTCAACTCATCTACTGGGTTGCAAAAACTATTTATGGCATAACCAACACAAAAGAGCTCAGCGGTACTGTTTTTAGTGATGAAGAGTACAGAGAATTTCGTATAGCATTAGAACTTCTTTACCGAGTCAGAAGTGCCCTGCACCTCATAGCAAATAAACAAGAGGACAGACTCCTTTTAGAATACATTCCAGAAGTCAGTAAACTCTTAGGTTTCAAAGAACAAAAAAAACTTGCAAGCAAGGTTTTAGAAGCACAATGGCGTATTAATAATTTTACGCAGATTTTTGTCAAAAAAATGGTTAGACCTTTTATATTTGATAAAAAACATATTGCTTCATTTAAAAAACACAGACTCCAACACGGATTTTACGAATACAATAGTAGGCTTTACGCTTCTTTTAATTTAGAAGCACAAAAAATAACTACGTTACTGCAGCTTCTCATAAATTTGCCCGACATTGATTATAAATTTGATGCCGGTTTTTTACACCAGTTTACTATTGCCAAAATTCCATATCCACTGACGAAGACAACATATTATCTTATACAAGAACTTTTTAAAAAAGCACATATTGCCTCTTTTTTAAAACTTTTTTATGAAGCAGGCATACTTCCCGTTCTTTTTGTAAATTTTAAAAAAGTAATGCATCTGCCGCAATTTGACGGTTACCATCACTATCCGGTTGATATTCACTCTATAAAATGTGTTGAAGCACTTGAAAACATCAAAGAAGCATCGCTGCAGACACTTTATAATGAATTAACTAAAGAAGAAAGGCTTCTTTTAAAAATTGTTGTCTTTTTTCATGACAGCGGAAAAGGCAGGAAACAAGACCACAGTGATGTCGGTGCCAAAATCGTGGTTCAGTTTGCAAAACACATAAATCTTGATGAAACGCTGACAAAAAGAGCTGTTATACTTGTGAAACATCATATACTTATGAGTAATGTTGCTTTCAAAGAAAACATCCATAATGAAAAAACGCTCTATAAATTTATGTCAAAAATAGGCGATGACAAAAACCTTCAACTGCTTTATATTCTTACCTATGCAGACATTAGTGGCGTTGGTGGGGATATTTACAACTCTTTTAATGCAAAACTTCTTTACGATCTTTATGTCAATGCTCTGGAAATTGCCCAAAACAGAGGCAGAATTACCGATGCAAAAAAACGACTTCTTATTGAAGGCAGAGTCAAAAACCTTCAAGAATTTAAAGAACTGCCCGTAATACTACGTAAAAAAGTTTTAGGCATAGAATCAAATCTCTTTTTCTTTAAACACTCGCCACAAGACATTATAAATATTGCAACAATAGCAAAAGAGACAAAAGAGTACAGTTTTAGAGTAAAAAATGTGAACTCTTTAAGTATAGAAATTTATCGAAGAATTCCACTTAATATTGGTTATTTACTTGCTACTTTAGCACATTTAAATGTAGCTTCTATGGAAATTTTCACACTTTTTGACGATATAAAATACTTCAAAATTGAATTTATACAAAATGTTGATTCCAATATACTTGTTGAAGTGCAAGATAGCATCGATAATGCTTTTAATATGAGCAGAGAGGTAAAACTCAAAGAGATTCATATAAAAAGAGAAGAAATCACTATAGATTGTGAACACTCTTTAACTCATGCAGAACTTGCCATTCACACTGCAAATCAGATAGGACTTTTAGCTTATGTCATGCATAAATTTGAAGAACTAAATATCAACATCATTACAGCAAAAATCCACTCAAGCAAGCATAAGGTCAAAGACAGTTTTTTAATGGAAAAACAAAACAATATATGTAATAATGTTGAAAAAATTTATGAATTGTTATCAGATCATACAAAATAAAGGCTCTATATGTGTGGAATTGTTGGATATTTAGGTCAAAAGAATACAAAAGAAATCTTATTAAACGGGCTTAAAGAGCTGGAATACAGAGGCTATGATTCTGCCGGAATTGCCGTACTCAGTGATGGAGAATTTTCCAGTTTCAAAGCCGTTGGAAAACTGATAAACCTTGAAGAAAAAACAAAAAACTTTACAACGGAAGGCTTTGCAGCCGGCATTGGACATACGCGATGGGCAACCCATGGAAAGCCAACAGAGCTTAATGCCCATCCTCAGGTAGGACATAACTCTTATGTTGTGCATAACGGTATTATTGAAAATTATGCAGAACTAAAAAAAGAACTGCTTGAAGAGGGTGTAGTTTTTTTAAGCCAGACAGATACCGAGGTGATTGTCCATCAGTTTGAAAAAAACTTACAAAATACCTCAAATGCTTTTGAAGCATTTAAACAAACAATTTCTGAACTTCAAGGTGCCTATGCAATCCTGCTTATAACAAAAAGTGAAGAGAAAACAATATTTTTTGCAAAAAATGGTTCACCAATGCTGACAGGCATAAATGCCGAAAATGAAAAATATTTTGCATCATCAGATACTCCACTTATTGGCGAGTGCAGCGAAGTTAACTACTTTGAAGATGGTGATTATGGCTATGTTACACAAAATGATCTTGTTATATATAGTAAAAATAATGTAAAAAAAGAGCCTTCTTTTACAAAACTCCCTATAAATAAACTCTCAGCCCAAAAAGAGGGATACCGTTTTTTTATGGAAAAAGAAATATATGAACAAAGCAGTGTTATTGCTGATACACTCCTTGGTCGTTTGAGCGAAAATAAAGTACTATTTGATGAGCTTGATTACAATTTTTTTGAAGGTATTAAAGAGATTAAGCTCTGTGCCTGTGGAACGTCATACCATACAGCACTGTGTGCCTCATATATGTTTGAGCGAGATGCAAAAATAAAAACTTCCGTAGAAGTTGCCTCAGAATTTCGTTACCGTTCCCCTATTATGAGTAAAGATACTCTTTTTGTTGTAATCTCACAAAGTGGGGAAACTGCCGATACCCTTGAAACACTCAAAATCGCAAAAAAAGCAGGTCTAAAAACCCTTGTCATTTGTAATGTCGACAACTCTTCTATGGTTCGTATAGCTGATAGAGCAATTTTAACACGGGCAGGTATAGAAAAAGGGGTCGCTTCTACAAAAGCTTTTGCAACACAAGTAACAGTATTTTGGATGCTCTCTTTATATGTGGCACAAATAAAAAAATCTCTTTCACAACAAGAGATAGAAAAACAAATAGCACTTTTGCGTAATGTTCCAGCGAGTGTACATGTAGAAGATACAATGCATGAAAGAATTAAAAGACTTTCAAAGCGTTATCTACATGGACATGGTTTTTTCTTCATTGGAAGAGATATTTTCTTTCCTCTTGCCCTTGAAGGAGCACTCAAACTCAAAGAAATCTCTTATCTACATGCAGAAGGATACCCTAGTGGTGAGATGAAACACGGGCCCATTGCTTTGGCTGATCCAGAACTTTTTACCATTGCCCTACTTCCACAGAATCTTTTATATGAAAAGGCCAAAAGTAACGTGGAAGAGCTAAGTGCTAGAGATTCTACCATTTGTGCTATCAGCCCTGTTATATTTGACAAAGCAGATGATTTTATACAAACACAAGTACGTGAACATTATATGCTCGAATTTTTTGAAATGATGGTTGTTGTGCAGCTTTTATCTTTAGAAATTTCAATACGACTCGGAAATGATGTAGATATGCCAAGAAATTTAGCAAAAAGTGTAACTGTAGAGTAATAGTAAGAAAAAAGTGATATTTTCACTTTAATTTAATTTATAATCAGCTAAACTATTTAAATTAAATTTAATAATAAGCGAATATTATGCAAACAAAATCAAAACTTCTACTATTTGTCGCACTTATGCTTCTTGGACTGGGTCTGGCCACTATTATAAATGTTTCGTTAAACTTTAGAGACTATAGTATTAAAAATGCAACGCAAAGAGCTACCATGACAGCGGCGATTGTTAAAGATGGATTAACCGCACACATGGTCAATGGCATTATGGATAAAAGAAGTTATTTTCTCAATCAAATCAGTCACAATAATGACAAAATTAAAAAATTATGGATTGTTCGCTCAAAGAAAGTAGTACAACAATATGGAAAAGGTTTTCACAGTGAAACGGTACGAGATGCAATAGATAAGCAAGTCTTAACAACAGGAAAAATGGTTCAAAAAATTACTGAATCAGCAGACAACTCTATGCTAAGAATAACTATACCATATAAAGCAGTGGTAGGAAGTGGAGCAGATTGTTTATCGTGCCATAATGTTCAACGAGGAGATACACTTGGTGTCATCAGTATGGAATTTAACATTACAAATATGCGTAATGATGGAATGTTTACCATACTTAAAATACTTGCCATAAATATCATATTTATTATTGTAGTGCTTCTTTTAATTAATCATTACGTTACGCCCTATCTGAAACTTTTTTCTGATATGCAACAAGGAATTAGAAAAGCGTACAAAGGTGACTTTTCTCATGAATTTCAAACATCCGTTGCTGGAGATGCCAAAAAAATTATTAATCATCTTAATACCTTATTTAGAAAGATGCAAGAGACCTTCGGAGATATAAAATATAATCTTGCAACTTTTGTTCCTCAGGGATGTATTTCCTCAACAGATCCGCTCCAAGAAGCAAAAATAATCATTGATGAACTCTCAGATATTTATAAATTTAAAAAGACTATTGAGCATGACGCCACAAAGGATGTTGTATATTCAAGAATAGTTGATGTACTAAAAAACAAGTATGCACTTTCGCATTTCGCATTTTATGAAGTCGACACAGTCAAATCAATTCGAAAGCTTATTTATATAAGCAATGGTGAGAGTATATGCAACGATGAAGTTGATTTAGATGCTTCTCTTTGCCGTGCACACAGAACAAATACCTCTGTAATTTCTAGTGAATTCACCAACTTATGTCAAGAGTGTGCATGCAATGATTTAGAATATATTTGCATTCCTTTTACTATCAATGATGAAAATTCTTTAATCATTTCCGTTACAAGTAAAGATAAAAATGAATTAAACAAAATCAATTCTTATATACAAAGTATAGAAAATTATTTAGAAGCAGCAAAACCTGTGATAGAGAGTAAGATACTTATGTCCAAGCTCAGAGATACTTCTTTAAGAGATGCAATGACTGGCATGTACAACAGAAGATTTTTAGAAGAATTTATAGATACTGTCGCAAGTCAGGCAAAACGGGATCAGACAACGTACAGTATTCTTATGCTCGATGTGGACTTCTTTAAAAAAGTAAACGACACCTATGGTCATGATGTAGGCGATAAAGTCATTGCTAAAATAGGAGAGGTAGTACTAGATTCCATTAGAGAGTCTGATCTTGCCATTCGTTATGGTGGAGAAGAGTTTGTTATTATGCTTCACAATGCAAACGATGAAGGTACTATGAAAATTGCCACAAAAATACACTCAGAATTTGCAAAACTGATATTTGATGCTGGTAATGGACAAACACTACAAAAAACAATGAGTATAGGTATAGCAAAATTTCCTAAAGACGGTGACACCATTTGGAAATGTATTAAGTATGCAGATACAGCTCTTTATGTTGCAAAAACTACAGGAAGAAATAAAATTGTCGAGTATAAAAAAGAGATGTCGGAGAATGATAATTTAAGATAAAAAATAGAGGAATGGGAGCAACGCAAGAAAGCGTTGCTTTTATAAGTTTTTAGCTACAGCCACATCCGCCGCCACTTTGTTCTTTAGGTGCAGAGCCACCTGTTGAACATGCACTTACACCAGGAGGTGTTGTCGGTTGAACAGCTTGATTGTCTACTCCACCATTTGCATTAATATCTTCAATTGTGTTCCAAATAGATTCAGCAGCTTGCATATATCTTTTTGCACTCTCAGATGTAGGATTTACAAAAGTAATAGGTTTCCCTTCATCTCCACCAGTTCGAATACTTGGCTCAATTGGAATCTCAGCAATAACTTTTGTATCGAACTCTTTTGCCATAGGCTCAGAAGTTCCTTTTCCAAAAATATCGTATTCTACGCCAGTATCTGGGGCAATAAACCCACTCATATTTTCAATAACTCCGGCAATAGGAATATTTAATTTTTTAAACATATCTAAAGAACGGCGAGAATCATCTAATGAAACACCTTGAGGCGTTGTTACAGTTAAACCTGCAGTTACAGGAACACTTTGTGCCAATGTGAGCTGTGCATCCCCTGTTCCCGGTGGCATATCAATGACCATAATATCTAGTTCAGACCATAATATATCACGCAAAAATTGCTCAATCGCCTTCATAATCATAGCACCACGCCAGATTAAAGATTGCCCTGGTTCCATAAGTGAACCCATAGACATAACTTCAATGCCATATGCTTTAATTGGAAGTACTTTATTCCCGTTTACTTCAGGTTTCACATCAGAAACGCCAAGCATACGAGGAACATTCGGTCCATAAATATCAGCATCTAAAAGACCGACTTTTTTACCTTGTGCAGCAAGTGCAATAGCAATATTTACTGATGTTGTAGATTTACCAACACCGCCTTTTCCTGAACTTACCATCAAAAAGTTTTTTATTTGAGGTGCAATATTTTTACCGTGAGATGAACTCTCTCTTGGCATTTGCGGTGCTTTTACATTTACTGTAATATTTCCTGCTCCTGCCGATTTTAAAGCTTCTGTTGCTTCATCATTAATTTGCTGGGCAACTTCTGGTGCTGATGATGTGATTTCTACAGTGAAACTTACATCTTTAGCATTTATAACTATATCCTTAACAAAACCAAAAGTTACAATATCTTTGGTAAAACCAGGATACATAACTTTTGACAGTGCTGATTTAACAATTTCTTCAGTCATTATTATTCTTTCCTTTAATTTATTTTATTACCCTCAAGGGGTACCTCGAAATTTAAGGGAACCTTTTTTATTCCCTTTCTAACGCCAAAGGAAGTATACCCTCAAGGGGCACCTTGATTCCTTTGCCTACGTTAACACTGAGTTCTCCTCGACGGAGAGCCCACGGCACTAATGCCTTTTTACTCCCCATAAATAGCAGAGAAATAATGTTGAAACTATAGTATATCTAAATAAGACAAATATTGTCTTGTTTAAAGTCAATTTATTTTTAAGCTTAAACTAAAGCTTCAGCTTCTTCTTTTTCTTTGGCATCTTTTGCAATTTGTGCGATTGCTTCTGGGTTATCCATAATCTCTTGTGTTATTTTATAAGAACAAAACTTTGGTCCACACATAGAACAAAATTCTGCTTCTTTAAATACATCTTGAGGCAGTGTTTCATCATGATATTCACGAGCACGTTCTGAATCAAGTGCCAGTTCAAACTGCTTTTCCCAATCAAAACCATATCTTGCATCGCTCATTTCATCGTCCACATCTCTTGCACCTTTACGACCACGGGCAATATCAGCAGCGTGAGCCGCTATTTTATAAGCAATAATACCTTCACGAACATCATCAGCATTTGGAAGCCCTAAATGCTCTTTTGGTGTAACATAACAAAGCATACTTGCACCATGCCATCCACCAACAGCTGCACCAATCGCAGAAGATATATGATCATATCCTGCTGCTATATCAGTTACAAGCGGCCCTAAAATATAAAAAGGTGCTTCATGACATAATTCTCTTTGAATCTTCATATTTCGCTCAATTTGGTTTAAAGGAACATGCCCCGGTCCTTCAATCATAACCTGAACATCTCTCTCCCATGCACGAAGTGTTAATTCACCAAGAACTTTTAACTCGCCAAGTTGCGCATCATCTGACGCATCTGCCAAACAACCAGGACGAAGAGAATCCCCTAAAGAAAGTGATACATCATATTTTGCACAAATATCCAAAATTTCATCAAATGCACTGTAAAAAGGATTTTCTCTGTGATAATGCATCATCCATGCAGCCATCAGTGAACCACCTCGAGAAACTATTCCCATTTTACGTTTTGCAACTTTAGGCATTGTTTCAAGTAAAAAACCTGCATGAATTGTAAAATAAGAAACACCTTGTTTTGCTTGACGTTCTAAAACTTCAAGCATAACTTCTATTGTTAAATCTTCGATTTTATTTCCTACATCATGTAAAACCTGATAAATTGGCACTGTACCGATAGGAATTTTTGAAGAAGCAATAACTGCCTTTCTTATTTCATCCAAATCACCACCCGTTGAGAGGTCCATCGCTGTATCTGCTTTATAATGCTGGGAAACCTGCATCTTTTCAACTTCGCCCTGTACATCAGATGCTATAGCAGAAGAACCGATATTCGCATTAATTTTACATTTACTTGCAATTCCTATTGCCATTGGTTCCAATGACGTATGCTTAATGTTAGCAGGTATAATTAATCTACCGCGTGCTATTTCACTACGAACCAGTTCAGGAGATAAATCTTCTATTTTTGCGACATATTCCATCTCTTGCGTGATGATGCCTTTTTTTGCGTAGTGCATCTGTGTTCTTACAGAATCACTTTCTCGCTCTTTTACCCATGAAGATCTCATAAGCTTCTCCTCAATATTATATTTTCATTTCTATATATGTAATGGAAATATAATCAAATAAAGTTAATCTAATATAAAGTGTAAGACTTGACAAGATTATTTATGCAATATTTGAAAATTAAACTGCCTTATTTACCCATTTAAGATAAAAAAAGAATTAGAAGTGTATAATTTCGTAACACTTTTAAATTACAGGAGAGTATTTGTCTGATTTGACGCTTATACTATTATCAGCTGGAAGTTCTAGTCGTTTTGATACGACTGTCAAAAAACAGTGGCTAAGAATCAACCATACGCCTTTGTGGCAATTTGTAGCAGATAGATTTGAAAAAACAAAACTTTTTTCCAAAATAATTGTTGTATCTTCAAAAGAAGATATTCCTTTTATGCAAAATTACGCTGATTATGATTTTGTGCAAGGGGGGAGCAGTAGACAAGCATCTTTACAAAATGCCTTATTACATGTAGAAAGTGAATATGTTCTTGTTAGTGATATTGCAAGAGCTTGTATATCTAAAGAATTTTTACAAAGAATACTCGATAAAAAAGGTGTAGCAGATTGCATTGTTCCTTTTTTACATGTAACAGATACTATAGTCTATGAAAATACCACAATTGACAGAGATAAAGTAAAAAGAATCCAAACACCGCAGCTCTCTCGCAGTAAAATACTTAAAGAAGCCCTACAAACAAAAACAGAGTTCACAGATGAAAGTAGTGCAATTGTAACGTATGGTGGCACTCGCGACTTTGTACAAGGAGATGAGCATGCCACTAAAATCACCTTTGTCCAAGATTTAAACAAGTTAGTATGCCTGGATGCACCCTCAAGCGATACTTTTAGCGGAAACGGTTTTGATGTTCATGCTTTTGATGACAAAGGCGAAATGTTTTTGGGTGGTGTTAAAATAAATGCAAAATACGGATTTAAAGCACATAGTGATGGAGATGTAGCACTACACTCCCTTATTGATGCACTTTTAGGAGCAGCAGGACTCGGAGACATTGGAATGCTTTTTCCTGATAATGATGATACATATAAAGATATAGATTCAAAACAACTACTCAAGGCTGTAGTAGCAAAAATTTATTCTTATGGTTTTGAAATTATAAATGTAGATATCACGATTGCTGCACAAAAACCGAGAATCTCCGCTTATAAAAGTGAGATGCGGCAAACAATCGCAAAAATACTACAAATTGATACAGCAAGAGTCAATGTAAAGGCAACCACAACCGAAAAGCTTGGCTTTATAGGTAGAGGTGAAGGTGTCGGCGTTATTGCCAATGCAAATTTAAAATATTTTAACTGGAAGACAATAGGATAAGATGAAGATATTAATTATAGAAAACGAAGTTTATTTAGCCCAAAGTATCGCAACAAAGCTTGGAGAGTTAGGTCATAATTGTGAAATGTGTACATCTACAAGAGATGCGATAGGAAGTAATAATTATGATGTAGTCTTACTTTCAACCAATATTAATGGACAAGATTTTAATCCTGTCATTGAAACATTTAAAAATTCCATTGTTATTCTTATGGTCTCTTACATTAGTAATGATACTGTTTCAAAGCCGCTAAGTGCCGGTGCAAAAGATTATATTTTAAAACCTTTTATGATTGAAGAACTCGTACGAAAAATTGATCATTACCAAGATTATGAAAAACTAAAAAAACGAAATGAAGCTTACGAAAAATATCTTGCACATACATTTTTAAATACAAAACATGAACAAAATTTGGATAATGTTGAATTGCCTCTGTTTATAGTATCAAATTTTCAAAAATATGCAGATGCTTTTGCCTTTGAATATGCTCAAAAGAAGAACTTAGCTATTCATTTTCTTTCTTTAAGTGATCCAAAAGCTTTAAACGAGATAAATTCACTTCCTCAAAATTCAATTATATACATCATTAATTATCAGGTACTGAAAAAAAATGACAAAAAGCGTTTTTGTGACCTTATCAAAGGGAAAAAAGTCATTATTGCAAGCAGTGATAAAATTGAAGAGGTAGCCTACCCTGTCATTGAAATTAAAAGTGAAAACAATGTTTTTGATAAAGGCGAAATTTTACCTATTGAAGACTATGTAAAATTTATTGTTCGCAGCTACCAAAGTAAATACCCAGATACAGAATTATCAAAAAAACTTGGAATCAGCCGTAAAAGTTTATGGGAGAAAAGAAAAAAGTATGACATCATCAAGAAAAAATAAAGCTCTTTTTATAGATAAAGAGGCTGCCTCTGCTTTAGAATTAGTTTGTGAATCACTTTTAGCACCTGTGACAAAACTAATGAATAAAAAAGAGTCACAAGAAGTTTTAAAGACAGGTCTTATAGATGGACAATCTTTCCCTTTTCCTTTCGTTCTAGCACCTTCTGGAAAAAAGAATGAAGAAGTAATTCAATCATTACAGCCAAATGAAGAGATAAATATTATTTGTGATGGGGAGAAGTTTGCAACACTCATAGTAGAAGAGATTTATAAAATTGACCCTAAAGAGCGTGTAAAACAAATTTACGGTACAGATGATTTAACACATCCCGGTGTTATGGCTACTATTAAAAGAATTGGAAACTGGGCACTCAGCGGTGAGTACAGCATACTAAAAAAGACAAAAGACAAGAACAAAATCACAATTCAACAGGCAAAAGAACGAATAGAAGCAAAACATACAAGTTCTTTAATGATGGGTGTGAATCCTCTGCACCGTGCACATGAAAGGCTTATTCGCCAAACATTAGAAAATACAGACCTCCTTATAATATTTCTACTTAAACCTTATGACAGTGCCAACCTAAGCTATGAAATAAGAAAAGAGGCTCTTGAATATTTTATTAATAATTTCCTGCCAAAAAATCGTGTTATTATTATTCCACTTGAAAATAGTTATATTTTTGCCGGCTATAATGAAATTATCATTGATGCCATTGTAGCGAAGAACTATGGTTGTGATAGACTGACTATTGGACGCAACCATGCAGGGCTTGGTATGTTTTACGATTGTAATTCAAACAAATCAATTATTGACAAAGTGACAGGTATAGATATTGAAATAACTGTTGCAAGCGAATATGTTTATTGTGATGAGTGCAAAACACTTGTAAGTAAGAACACCTGCCCTCATGGACAACATCACCAAATTTCGTATCATGCCGATTCTATTTTGGCACTTTTAGAAGCAGGTTTACTGCCTCCTGCTGTTTTAATACGAAAAGAAATTTCTTCTTTTTTACTCTCAAAACTCTTTCCAAATAGATTTAAAAATCTTGAAAAACTTTATTATGATACATTTTCGGTAAAAGGCTTACTTGAAGAACATAATGAAAAAGATTTTTATCTCGAGCTTATGAAGCTTTATCAAACAACATCATTAACATAAGGAAATTCAATGAACTGGTTTTTTTTAACATTAGGATACAGT
>JALUXS010000016.1 GCA_027013185.1 Sulfurimonas sp. | reverse complement strand
CTCTCTAGGCCTTTTAAACAAGGTCTCTCTGTTTGTGGATGGGAATTATAGGGGAGTGTTGCTTAGAATTCGCTTAATGATTTGGGGAATTGGGTGTAAAATTTGAAAGTTTTTTCTTTGTTACTTTTTATATAACTTTGTTATATATACATCTACTTTATCAATGCTATTTATATCTAAGGATTAAAAGTATTTCATTTATTATTGATTAGCCATATATCGTTAGACTTACTATATTAAAAGGAAAAACATATGAATAACAAATTTTTAATAATAACAGTTTTTATAAGTAATATTGCATTTGCTGCAGTTGTACCTAAAATCAATGTACAAGAAACAGTTAACCTGAAAAATACAAACAAACTTACTACAAAAATAAGTAAACATCTTTTTAATCGTGGACTTGAAAAGAATATTGTACGAGAAAAGATAAATATTTCCCTTATACATAATGAAGATATTACTGAACTTATGGCTCAAAATATTCTCAAAAATCTTCCATCACTTCAAGAAAAAGATATAGTTGATTTTTTAGCGCAGGCTACACTAAAGGGAAAAAGAGTTGATTTAAGTGATTATGCCACACTTATTGCATTAGTACAAAAACAATCAATTGCCACTTTTAATGATACAATGCTTTTACATGTAGAAAAGGTAAGTGATGAAAACAGAAAATTACTGGCAATGAAAGTAAGTTTGTAAATGAAAATTGAAAATCCCTTTGAATCAGGACATATTAGAAATTATATTTTATTGTATGCTAGCGTTGTTGTAATTATGATTTTATTTTTTATTGCTTCTAGCCTTTTTAACAATGTAGAAAAAGTAGAAAAAAAAGCTTTTAACGTTAAATTCGAGAAAATGAAGAAGCAAAGTATAAGAGTAGAGACTATTACCAAAAAGAAGAAATTTAAACTTTTGGACAAAGCTTATCAATAGAAGCGACTACTCTTTAGTCACTATGTAAAGTTGCTCATGCCCTAGTTTTTTCAAAATATCCATCACACTCACAAAATCTTGAAATTTTGAATTTTTATCACTTCTAAGTACTACAGTCTGATTCTTTGAAATAGCAGATAATTTTTGCTCTAATTCTTTTAAATCAACTTTCTGTTTATCAAAATACATTTGTCCTTTTGCATTAACATAAACAGTTACCTCTTTTTTTGTATCTTCTTTAGTTGTTGCTTTTGCCTCGGGTAAATTCACTGGTATAACACCTTGCTTGATAAAAGTTGCCGTTGTCAGTACCATAACCAACAATACAAGCATAATATCTATAAAAGGTATTACATTAATCTGATCAAACCTTTTAAAATGTTTTTTACACTTCTTCATGAGCCACATCAAACTTTGTTAAAATTCTTTCAACTTTTCTCAATACTATAGTATACGCCACAATAGCAGGAATAGCCACAATTAGACCCATGGCAGTAGCTTTAAGTGCCAATGCAAGACCTACCATAATTTTTTTTGCATCAACTGCACCCAAATCACCCAGGGAGTAAAATGTAATCATAATCCCAACAACAGTTCCAAGTAGCCCTATATATGGAGCATTTGCTCCTATTGCACTTATAACATTGATGTTATTTGTCAAATCAAGTTCTAAATTATCTCTGTATTTATAATCATCAATTCTTACACTTTTATAAAACATCATTCTTTCTATAAAAAGCCATAAAGTAACAATACTCATCAATACCAAAGTACCCATTACCCCATAATCTAATATATTTTCCGCATATGCCATAAAATTGTTTGTTGCATTCATTTATTTTCCTAGTTTATTTTTAAATTTCAGTTGCACTGTTGTACCGATATTTTTAGATGATTCAAATAACAATTCTATATTATTTTTTTCACAAAATCTTTTTACGAGGTTTAAACCTATTCCAAAACCCTGCATATTTTTATTTGTTTGATAATAATTGTCAAATATATGAACAAGTTCCACCTCATCCATTCCCATTCCATAATCTTTAATTGTTATAGTACCATTTTTCACTTCTATATCTATCTGCTTTAAAGTTGTTGAGTATTTTACCCCATTATCAATAATATTGTCAATTACTTTAGCAAGACCTTTTTTATCGCCAAATATCAGCATTGGTTCTGCATAAAAATTAAAATGCATTTGTGGATAAATTTTTTCTACAAAAGCAACGCGTTCACGAACAAGGGCATCAATAAAAAACTCTTCTTTTACATTCTGCTCTGTTTGCATTTTAATCAAATAATCAAGTTCATTATATCGCTCTTGTAACATTTTACAGGCAGTATCTATTCGGGCAAGGCGTTTTGCCGTTTTTTCATCCTCTGTTTTTTTACTTAAAAGTTGTGTTGTTGCTGTGATAGTACTAATTGGAAGATTTAGTTCATGAAGTGTTTCTTTGGAAAGTGCTTGCAAATTATGTACATATTCGGCAAGGGGATCTACCGCCAACTTGGAAATAAATACCCCAGAAAGTACGACAATACAAAAAACTATAAGAGCAAAAAGATATAAATTTTCTACATGTAGAATATTTACAAAATAGTATGCAAGCAATAAAAAGCATGTAACAGTGAAAAAATAGTATATAAATATATTAATGCGAAGACTACGAAACAAGCTTATATCCTACACCACGAATATTTTCTATAGTTATTGTTGGTAGCAGATTTTTAAGTCTGTTGATATAAACCCGGATAGCACCATCACTACCCCCACCTTCTGAGCTTGTCCATAACTCATCGTATATAAGTTCTTTAGGGACAGGCGTATTGCTGTGATTCATAAGTAAAACCAAAAGTTCATACTCTTTTTTTGAAAGTTCCAAAGCTTTTTCATTATAATAAATGCATTTATGGAGTTTGTCATGACACAACGCCCCGCTGCACTCAGCTTCATTTGCCTTTGTTCTTTTTATGAGTGCCTGCATACGCAGTAAAAGTTCTGTATTGTCAAAAGGTTTACTTAAAAAATCATCACATCCACTTAAAAAACCACGTTCAAGTATCTCTTTATCTTTATGAGAGGTTAAAAATATAGCCGGTGTGTTATCTTCTGCGTCTCGTAAATCACTTAATAATGAAATACCATCAACAAGTGGTACATTAATATCTAAAAGGTACATATCAAATTTATTTTCATATGTAGCATCAAGAGCGTCCTGACCATTTGGGTAATGCTGTACATTATGCCCCTCTTCTTCGAGTAAATCTACTAAAGTTTCGGCAAAAAGAAAATCATCTTCAAGCAGTAGAATTTTAATCGACACTCTCTATGGCCCACCCAATTACTTCACCAGCATACATTGGTACAACACCAGAATAATTTTTCGGTACTAAAAAGGGTCTTTTTTCTAGAGTTACCTCTTTAAATTCCGGACAGATTCCGTAAATATTTTGTGCATTGTCGCTCACAAAAGCCTGAAGATTTTCAAGTTTGTCAAACTGTTCAAATATTTCTGTTAAAAGCTGAAGTGAAATTGGTGCAGTAAAAACACCTGCAGCACAGCCGCAAGATTCTTTTTTATGCTGAGGATGCGGTGCAGAGTCTGAACCAAACATCACTTTAGGATGGGCTTCAAGAGCTAATGATAAAAGAGCATCCAAATCTTCCGGTCGTTTTGCAATCGGCTTACAAAAGAGGTGCGGCTGCATCATCCCACCAACAACATCATTAAGCGTTAGAAGAAGATGATGTACAGTAATAGTTGCATATAAATTTGGATATTTATCTAGCATATCGACAGCCGCTTTTGTTGTAATGTGCTCCATAATAATTTTCAAATCAGGAAAATTTTGTGCTAAAAGTCCATAAATATTCATAAATTCAGCTTCTCTATCCATCACAAAACCATCTGTCTCTCCATGCACACATAAAGGAATACCTAAACTGCTCATAGTTTCTAAAGTCGTACGCATTTCTTCTATATCAAAAGAAGAAACTCCACCCTCTGAATTTGTTGTAATCCCGGCAGGGTACAATTTAATCGCTGTAATTTCATCTACTATGCTTTCTAAAAATGCTTTGTCATAATTTTTATAAAAAAGCGTCATGTAGGGCTCAAAATAATCATTTGGCACAGCCGCCATAATACGCTCTTTATAAGCTAAAACATCTTCTCTTGTCTCAACTGGTGGCACAAGATTAGGCATAACTAAAGCCCCACTGTAGGTATAAGCGGTAAGCGGTGCTACGTTTTCAAGCATGACGCCATCACGCAGATGTAGGTGCATATCTAAAGGCATTAATAGTGTATGAGTTTTCATCAAAATTTCCTTAAATTTATCAATAACGATATTATATCAAATTAGCTGTTAAATACCCCATAAATATACATCAGTAAATGCGATAAGCATACCAATAGGAGCAAGTAGTTTGTATAGATGACTTATTTTTACAAAAGGTTTTCCATCTATAAAAATACCAAGCTGCACCGCAGATACTAAGAGAGATGAAACAATAACGAAGAAATATGAAACGAGTAAAATAACATACCATATTTTGTGAGTAAATCCATATACGAGCAAAGCAACAATTACAATAAAAACGATACTATTTTGAATATTCATATTAAGGTTTGATTGTTCTTCTTTTTTATAAACACGGGCTATTTTAAAGTAGAAGAAAGAAAGGAAAAGAGCTATATAGAAAAGCATTGGCAGAACTCCATAATTTTTATAAGAATTCTACCTAATTAAGATTAACTAATCTTTATTATAGATATAAATTATAAACTTCTTTTTGCGGTTTGAATCAAAGCATTCATTGAATCTTCATATTTCTGGGCTTCATCTTTGTCTGTAGATTCAAAACGTGTTACCAGTACAGGCGTTGTATTTGAAGCACGTACGAGTCCCCAGCCTTTTTCAAAGTTAATTCGCACACCATCCACATCAATAATATCTTTTATATGCGGAAAATCGGCAGGTGGATTTTCTAAGAGTTCTTTTACTTTATCTATTATTTTAAATTTTTCTGATTCTGTTGTTTTTACCTTTATCTCTTCAGTAGAATATACTTTTGGCAATTTTGCAAGCTCTGCATCTAAATCAATTCCATCTTGAATCAGTTCTAACATGCGAAGTGTTGCATAAATAGCATCGTCATAACCGAAGTAACGATTTTTGAAAAATATATGTCCACTGACTTCACAAGCCAAATCTGCATTTATCTCTTTCATTTTTACTTTCAAATTAGAATGTCCTGTTTTATACATAACAGCTTTTGCTCCACGACGTTCTAGCTCATCATACATCACCTGAGAACATTTCACTTCACCAACAACAGTAGGTTTTTGTATTTTCATGGCAAATAAAAGGGCCATCATATCGCCTTTGATATTATTCTTATGTGTAAGCACGGCAATCCTGTCTGCATCACCATCATATGCAAAAGCGATATCTCCCTCTTTTTCAAGAAGTGCCTTAACATCTTTAAGGTTATGCTCCACCGAAGGATCCGGATGATGGTTTGGAAAAGTTCCGTCAGGTTCTATGTAAATACCTTTTGTATGAAGTTCCAGTCGCGAAAAAATAGCTTCAGTCACAACACCTGCAACACCATTACCACAATCATACACGATTCGTTCATTCATCCCTTTTAGATGTGCAAATTCTTTTACTAAAAAATCTACATAACGTGTTACGGCATCTATCTTTGTAACATCTCTTTGTACCTTTTGCGGCATTTGCATAACATCACATTCACGCCCCAATGCATAAATATCTTCACCAAAAAACGGTGTTTTATCTACCGTAATTTTAAAACCATTATATTCACTCGGGTTATGTGATCCCGTAATCATTACAGAAGCGGATGGTGTGATGCCATCCCACTCTTGGTAATTAGTAAAATAATTTACAGGCGTAGGAACAAGCCCCATATCTAAAACTTTTTTTCCACCTTTATTAAGACCTGCAACAAGATACTCAAAAAGTATAGGAGAATGACTTCGTGCATCATATCCCACAGCTACATAGTCACCTTGAATTTTAGATGCTAATGCATAGCCAATTTTTACTACACTCTTTTCATTTAATTCTTTTTCATATATACCACGTATATCATATTCTCTATAAATACTCAATTTCAAACCTTCTTCAATAATTAGACAAATCTTACAAAAATCTTGATTAAGGCTTGCTTCCTTGCTACGGTGCCATTCCTTTTTATTCTTACATGTAACATCGATTTTTAAGCTCAAACCCTTAAATATAGTAAAAATTTCTCTAAATTTGCTTATTTGTTTGGTTATTTTAAAAAAAGCTGATATACTGTTGCCAAGTGAAAGATGAGGCGTGAATTCATCTTTAGTGTGTTTTTTGCTCTATATGTTAAAACCTCCTAAAGACTCTCCCAAATTTTGACACAATTTTATATACAAGGCTAGACAATGGCAGAATTAATGGACGGATCAGTTAAATGGTTCAATGATGAAAAAGGTTATGGTTTTATTCAACAAGACAATGGTGGGAAAGATGTATTCGTACATTTCCGTCAAGTAAACAACAATACAGGTGGACGTGTTTCACTTGCTGAAGGTCAAAGAGTAACATTCGAAGTTGGTGAAGGTCAAAAAGGCCCACAAGCTGAGAACGTAACACCTCTTTAGTAGTTATTTTCAGATTTTATACAGGTTTTTATACCTGTATATCTTTTTCTACTTTTCTAAAATCTTCAAACACTCATTTACAATTTCCAGCTCTTCATCTGTTTTTACAACTAACATTCTTATATTTTTAAATATCTTATTATTCATGACACTTTCTCGTACATAAGAAGAATTTTCACCTATGCCTCCACTAAATACAATGGCATCTACATCTTCAAGTAAAACCATATATGCACCAATATATTTTTGAATACGTCGTACCATAATACTAAGCGCTAATTTTGCCTGCTTATCGTCCCGTTGTTCTATATTTCTCACATCATTTTCACCACACAAACCAAACAGTCCAGATTTTTTGTTCAATATATTATTAACCTCTTGGGAGCTAAAACCTAATTCATCTTGCATAAACAGGGCTATAGCAGGGTCAATATCACCGCTTCTTGTGCCCATAACAAGACCCTCCAAGGGAGTAAACCCCATAGAAGTATCACAACTTTTACCATTTTTAATGGCACAGACACTTGCCCCGTTTCCAAGATGTAGCGTTATAATATTTGTATCTGCAACCTTTTTACCTAAAAGCTTTGCAGTCTCTTTTAAAAGGTAAAAGTGAGAAGTTCCATGAAAACCATAACGGCGAATTTGGTTTTTTTCATACATTTCAAAGGGAATTGCATACATAAAAGCTTCTTTTTTGAGTGTTGCATGAAAAGCTGTATCAAAAACAGCTATTTGAGGTATATCTGGTGCTTTTTGCCCAACAACTTTTATACCCTCTAAATTTGCAGGGTTATGTAAAGGAGCCAATGGAATCAAATCTTTTATAGCCGCAATAACCTCAGCATCAATACGTACAGATTCTACAAATTTTTCTCCGCCATGCACAACCCTATGTCCAACTGCATCAATTGTTTTAAAATCTACATGTAGATGTTCAATTGCTTCACAATGATTGCGTATCGGTGAATTTGACTCGCCTATATGCTCTATTTCTTTATCTTCAAGCACCTTACCGCTTGGCATATCAAAAAGTTTAAACTTCAACGTAGCACTTCCACAATTTATGACAGCTATTTTCATTCATCTACTCCCGCTTGAATTGCAGTGATAGCAATAGTATTTATAATATCTTCAACTGAACATCCTCTACTCAGGTCATTAACAGGTTTTTTAAGCCCCTGCAAAATTGGTCCTATAGCGATAGCACCGCTTGAACGTTGTACTGCCTTATATGTATTGTTTCCTGTGTTTAAGTCAGGAAAAACAAATACTGTAGCATGTCCAGCAACTTTTGAATTTGGTAATTTTATTTTTGCCACTTGGACATCTATTGCTGCATCATATTGAATGGGACCTTCAATAAGTAATTCTGGTTTTATTTTTCTCACTTTTTTTGTTGCTTCACGTACTTTATCAACATCACTCCCTGCTCCACTCTCTCCCGTTGAATAAGAAAGCATTGCAACTCGAGGAGTAATACCAAACATTTTTGCACTCTGTGCTGAGGCTATTGCAATTTGTGCAAGTTCATCCGCATTTGGATCTTGCAGTATTGCACAATCTCCATAAACCAAGACTTTTGTTTTAAAACACATAAAAAAGGCACTTGAAACTCTGCTATATTGTGCTTTTGTTTTAATAATTTGCAGTGCCGGTCGTATGGTGTCGGCTGTTGGATGAATAGCCCCACTTACCATAGCATCGGCATACCCGAGTTGGATCATCATGGTTGCAAAGTAATTAAAATGTGTCATAGCATCTTGTGCTGCCACCATACTCAGCCCTTTCTTCTTTCTCAATTTATAAAACTCTGCAACAAATTCTTTCATCAAATCAGAAGTAGAAGGATTAATAATACTTGCTTTTGAGAGGTTAAGCCCTAAACGCATGTAATTTGCTTCTATTTCCTGTTTCTCTCCTAACAAAATAATATCTGCCACTTTTCTATGTAAAATAACTTCAGCAGCACGTAATATTCGCTCATCAGAAGCTTCAGGCAGTACAATTCTTTTTTTCTTTGCAGCTGCCATTTCAAAGAGTTTGTATTTAAACATCAAAGGTGTCACAATATCACTTTGCTCATTACATATCTTTTCTTGTATATATTTAATATCCACACTTTCACGGAAAAGTCCCATAGCCAAAGCAATTTTTCTACTGCTGTTTACTCGAATATGCCCATGTACCTGCATCAATTTTCTTACTGTCTCATAAGTGTCATCTTTAACGCTCAAGACAGGAATATGAAAATCATTCAGTCCTTCTATTAATTTTAAAATATTAGGATGTGCTTTCATAGAAAATGGAAAAATAATAGCTGAAATATTTGGATATGTCTTGGAATATAAAGAAGCAAAAAGCCCTACTATTATTTCTGATCTGTCTGCAGGCACAACAATCAAATCATCTTCTTGAATTTTTTCTAAAAAATTATCTAAAGAAAGTGCAGCCACTTTTATAGAGCGAATTGTTCGTGTTGGATCATTTGGAGCAAGTAAAATAGGGGTAGCATCGAGAGCTTCCATAACATCTTGAACATTTAAAAAGGAGAGTTCTTCGAGTTCTTCAAGATAAAAAATAGCTTTATGTGCGTCTTTCAACCTTGCATCCAATGCTTCTTGCTTCTTTTTACTTACTCTGTTTACAAATGTAGCAAAATGATTACAGCCTTGTATTTGCATCTCTCTTTTATCCATACTTATATTTTCATATACTTCTCGTACACTTTTATCTTTTGCATTAATGATATTTACATAAGAAGCACTGAAATTTTGTGCTAACTTTATATTAATATCAAACTCACTATTGGGGTTAAATAATGAAAATACAATCCCTTCACAAAGTATGAAATCATACTCTTTTTCGAGCTTTTTAAATTTTTCCAATAACTCAACAATAAGTTCTTCTGTTTTATTTGAAGCAATCATATCTTGAGCATATTCAAGTGTGACACCATAAGCATCTTCATATTTCATATCTAATTTATAATGTTCAAGCATAAAAAGAATGTCATGATCTTGTGTATCTGTTTTAGAAATAATTGGGCGAAAGAATGCAACTCTGGAAATATTTTGTTTTAAAATTTCCATCAACCCCATCGACACAAAAAGTACACCGGTATTAAACTCTTTTGCGGCAATAAAGAGAGAATTTATTTTCATCACTTGCCCTTTTTTTCAAATATTGTATAATTTTAGCAAAAAATGAGAACATTATGTGTATATGTGGTAATAAAAATGATTTTTCACAATGTTGTGAGCCTATTATTTTACAAAAAAAGCAGGCAAAAACTGCTGAGGAACTTATGCGAAGTAGATATTGTGCTTATGTTCAGGCCAATGGAGCCTATCTTGTTTACTCAAGTGCCAAAGAGAACCAATTTCAAGAAGATATAGAACTCATTGAAGAATTTGCACATTCTGTTCAATGGCTCAAGCTTAATGTCTTACATGTAACAAAAAACAGTGTTGAATTTAAGGCATATTATCAAGACAGCAACGGCATACAACTTTTACATGAAAAGAGTAACTTTATTCAAGAAGACGGTATTTGGAAGTACAAAGATGGAGAGCTTTTTTCTTCTAAAGTAGAGCGTAATGAGCTTTGTCCTTGCGGAAGTGGTAAAAAGTATAAAAAATGCTGTGCTAAATAACTTTTACAAAAAGAGTACTATTTTTCTCAAATCCATGCTTTTCATAAAATTTATAATTTTCTTTTGTCATATCTTCTAAAAAAAGAACAATATTTTCACATGCTCCTACTTTGGCATAATCATTCAGATATGCAAGCATCATCTTCGCATACCCTTGTAAACGGTATTTTGTATCGGTCACAAGTTCATGCACAAAAAGATGACGTTTATAAGAAAGGTTTGTACTAATGCCCACACCTGCATAAGTCACTAACTCTTCTTTTTCAAAAATACCTATCATAATATAATTACTTTCTCTCATATCATACACTAAATCTTCAAATTCATTATAATCTATGTCCGTTCGTAATTGTGAAAGTACTTCCCAGGCCGTTTGTAACTCTTTTAAATTTAATTCTCTTATTTGCATACATTATTTTACAATAAATTTGCTACAATAAG
>JALUXS010000015.1 GCA_027013185.1 Sulfurimonas sp. | reverse complement strand
CTTTTAAGGCAGAAAAATGCAAAAGAAAAATTATTACAATGTTGTTATTGTTGGTGGCGGTATATCTGGAACTGCTCTGTTATACACGCTTGCAAAATATACAAAAATCAAAGAAATTGCTCTTTTTGAAAAGTATGATGATATCGCAACACTTAATTCTAATGCAAAAGGAAATTCCCAAACTCTGCATTGTGGGGACATTGAAACAAATTACACGCTGAAAAAAGCGATTAAAACAAATAAAACAGCAACAATGTTGGAAAATTACGGCAAACTCTATAACTACAATGAAAAATATATGTTTAAAATTCCTAAAATGGCACTGGGCGTTGGGGATGAAGAAGTGGCATTTATAAAAAAAAGATATAAAGAGTTTAAAAGTGACTTTCCTTATATGCAACTTTGGGACAAAGAAAAGTTAGCTATACTTGAGCCTGCTCTGGTTCAAGGAAGAGACAAAGATGAAGATATTATTGCTATGGGTACAGATGAGAGATACAGTGCTGTAGACTTTGGAGAAATAGCAAAAAGTTTTGTACGTAATGCAAAAAAAGAGAATAAACATATTGATGTTCATCTTTCCAAAGAGGTAGAAGAGATAGAACAACTTGGAGATAAATTTAAACTATCACTCAACAATGGAGAACACTATTTTGCTGATTATGTCGTAGTCAATGCTGGGGCACATTCTCTTTTACTTGCACATAAAATGGGCTATGGCCAAGAATATTCTTGCCTTCCTATCGGTGGAAGTTTTTACTACTCTAAAGTTGATAACCTAAAATCAAAAGTTTACACTATACAAAATCCAAAACTCCCTTTTGCTGCCATTCATGGAGATCCTGACATTGTACATGGAAATACAATTCGGTTTGGACCTACGGCAATCGCACTACCAAAACTTGAGCGATACCATCATGCACATTTTATTGATTTTTTAGAATCTCTCAGCCCGAGTAGCGAAGTTTTGGAAGTATTTCAAGAACTTCTTTCAGATAAAGATATTCGTGAGTATGCTGTTAAAAATTTCTTGTATGAGGTGCCGGGTATAAGACAAAAACTTTTTGCAAAAGAGGTACAAAAAATAGTCCCTTCCTTAGATGAGGATGACATTACATTTGCAGAAGGCATAGGAGGATTACGTCCTCAGGTCATTGATAAAAAGAACAAAAAACTCCTATTAGGTGAAGCAAAAATCAATACAGGTGATGGCATAGTTTTTAATATGACCCCATCACCCGGAGCTACAAGCTGTTTAGGAAATGCTCTTGAAGATGCAAAGTTGATATGCAAATTTTTATCAGTAGAGTTCAAAGAAAATAAATTCAAAAAGGAACTGTTATGAAAAACACAATGACAATGATTGACAATCGCAATGGTAAAAGTTATGAGTTTAATATAAAAGATGCTACTCGTGGGCCAAGTGTTGTGGATATAGGAAGTTTTTATGCACAAACAGGCATGTTCACCTATGACAATGGTTTTACATCGACAGCAAGTTGTAAATCTACTATTACCTTTATTGACGGAGAAAAAGGGGAACTTCGATACCGTGGTATAAAAATAGAAGAATTAGCTACAAAGCACAATTATTTAGAGACTTGCTACCTTCTTCTTAATTCAGAGCTGCCAAATAAAGAGGCCTTGGTTGATTTTGATTTAGAACTCCGACATCGTTCCCTTCTACACGAAAATCTAAAAAATATTTTTGCAACATTTCCAACAGATGCACATCCTATGGCAGCACTTTCAGCCGCAACAGCTGCACTGTCTGCTTTTTATTACTCTCACCTCAATATTGCTGATGAAAATGATTATCAGGAAATGGCTAGACGCATCATTGCAAAAATGCCCACTTTGGCTGCATTTGCATATAGACATTCCATAGGAGCACCTTTTATCCAGCCTGACATTGAGAGAAGTTTTACAGAAAACTTTTTATATATGCTCCGTGCTTACCCGGGTGGGAAAATGCATATAGGCAAAGACGGAGAGCATAAAATAAAAGAGATAGAAATTAAGGCACTTGACACAATTTTCACACTCCATGCCGACCATGAACAAAATGCTTCAACTACAACAGTGCGAGGGGTCGCTTCAACTGGGGCTCATCCTTATGTTGCCATTAGCGCTGGAATTTCTGCACTTTGGGGACGAGCACATGGAGGAGCAAATGAATCTGTCATCAAGCAACTTGAAATGATAGGCAGTGTTGATAAGGTAGATGAGTTCATAGCCCGTGCAAAAGACCCAGATGATGCATTTCGACTTATGGGTTTTGGACACCGCGTTTACAAAAACTTTGACCCTCGTGCAAAAATACTAAAAAACTTACAAGACCAGCTTAAAGATGAGTTAAACCTTGACTCTAATTTAATGAAAATAGCAAATAAAATTGAAGAAATTGCCTTGAATGATGAGTATTTTATCAGCAGAAAACTTTATCCAAATATTGATTTTTATTCAGGAATTATTTTAACAGCCTTGCAAATTCCAAAGTCTATGTTTACCCCTATATTTGTCATCGGAAGAACTGTTGGATGGATTACACAATGGATAGAATTCAAAAAAGACAAAGAAAATAAAATTGCTCGTCCAAGACAGCTTTATTTAGGAAAATAATAATGAAGTTTTTAATCATATTTTCGATATAATCGCGAAAAATATTATATAGGCTTAACATTATGGTAACAGTACAAAATCTCACTATGCGTTTTGGAAATAGAGTTCTATTTCAAGATATAAACTTAAAACTTGACCGTCACAAAAGATACGGTCTCATCGGTGCAAATGGTGCCGGTAAAACTACATTTCTTAAAATTTTGAGTGGACAAATTAATGAATATGATGGTGAAGTTGTCATCCCTAAACAAAATAAAGTAGGTGTTTTAGGACAAAATCAGTTTGCTTTTGAAGATTATACTATTATGGATGCTGTTCTTTATGGAAATAAAAGACTTTACGATGCTATAAAAGAAAAAGAAGTAATTTATATGACAGGTGATTTTGAAGATGATGCAGTAAATAATCGTCTTGCAGAATTAGAAACTATTTGTGTCGAAGAAGACCCTACATATGAGTATGATGTAAACATTGCAAAAATACTTGAAAATGTTGGAATCCCGGCAGAAGCACACAATGAACTTATGAGTACACTTGACTCTGCTGACAAGTTTAAAGTTCTTTTAGCCCAGGTTCTTTACCCTAAACCTGATGTACTATTTTTGGATGAACCGACAAACAACCAGGACATTGAAACAATTACATGGTTGGAAAATGAGCTCAAACGTCATCAAGGTACTTTAGTCGTTATTTCTCACGATAGACACTTTTTAAATGCAGTTGTTACAAATATTTTAGATGTAGATTATCAAAAAATTCGTGAATTTACAGGGACATATGATGACTGGTATATTGCTGCAAATGTTATGGCAAAACAGATGGAACTTGACAACGCAAAAAAACTCAAAGAAAAAGATCAACTTGAGGCCTTTGTACGTCGTTTCTCTGCAAATGCATCAAAAGCGAAACAAGCAACTTCAAGACAAAAACAACTTGATAAACTTCAGATAGATGATATAAAGCCCTCTTCTCGTCGTGACCCGTCAATCGTTTTCAAAGCGAAACGTGTTATGGGTGATGAAGCCCTTAATGTTGAACATATTTGTCATTCTTATGGTGATAATGAAGTTTTAAAAGATGTCACTTTTAAAGTTAACCCAAATGAAAAAATTGCTATTATTGGTGCAAATGGAGTTGGTAAAACAACACTTATTAAACTTATTATGGAAGAGATGAAGGCAAGCTGTGGAGGAGAAATCACATGGGGTGCTACCATTGAAAACTCTTACTTTCCACAAGATACTGCAGACATCATTGAAGGTGATGGAACACTTTATGACTGGTTAAGAGCCTTTGATCCGAAGCGTGAAATTGCTGAAATTCGCAACTGCTTAGGAAGAATGCTTTTTAATGGAGAACAGCAGGAAAAAAATGTTGAATCTATTTCCGGTGGAGAAAAACACCGTATGATGCTAAGTAAAATGATGCTTGAGTGTGGAAACTTTTTAGTACTTGATGAACCGACAAACCATCTTGACCTTGAAGCAATTGTTGCTTTAGGTGAAGCTTTACATGAGTTTCAAGGAAATGTTATATGTGCTTCTCATGACCGTGAACTTCTTGATGCTTTTGCTACACGTGTTATTGAACTGCATGAAGACCATAGCTATACAGACTTTCAAGGAAGTTATGAAGAGTTTGCTATAGCAAAAGAAGCAGGAAAACTTTAATCATGCAAGAATATAAAGATTATTTAGGTTTGGGAATTGCCGGTAATTTTGCACTTCACTTAGCCCAAGCTGGAGAACTTGAAGATTTTAAAAACATAATTACAGATGATGAGGCAGCTCCAAAGGGGATTTTTCCTTTCTATCTGCCTTGTGAAAAAAAGAGAGATGCCTTGCGTCCAAAAGAAATACTTTTTTCCTATCCACTCTCAAATAATACGCTTCAACTTCCAAAAGAAGATGTAAATGTGCAGGCTGAACCAGAGGTAGCTCTTGTGTGTGAGCTGACATATAAAGATGATACCCTCGTACATATTCAACCGCAATCTTTTGGAGCATATAATGATGCTTCTATCCGTGTTGCCGGTGCACAAAAGATTAGTGATAAAAAAAACTGGGGTGAAAACAGCAAAGGGCTTGCTTCAGAGCTTATTTCTTTAGATGTTTTTGAAGAACAGGGGACAATGGACAGTTATTCTATATGTAGTTTCTTGCGCCGTAATGAAGAGCTACAGGCTTACGGAGAAAATGTAAAACTTACCGGTTACAGCTATTTTCATGAAAAACTTATAGACTGGATTATGAAACAGATTAACACACAAGAGGATTTTGGACCGCTTGAAGATATAAAATCTTATATAAAAGAGTGCAATAATCCTAAAAAACTTATAATATCCATAGGAGCTACACGTTACACAGAATATGGCGAACACACTTTTCTGCAAAGCGGGGATGAAGTACTTGTAGTTGTTTACAATCACAACAGATATGACTTCTCTCACGTTGAAGAGGCTCTTCAAAATAAAGAATACAACAAAGTAGTTATGAGTGTTTTAGCACAAAAAGTGAACTAATGGGTAGAGGTAAGAAGCTTGACCTTTTCATCGGTGCAGACATTGATGATAGCTGGGCAGAAGTGCAAAGCTCGCGAAAAACAAAAGTTTCACATGAGATTCAAGAGCCGGCAAAACATTTCTTAGTATTTCAAAAAGAAAAACGCCGAGGTAAAACAGTCACACTTGTTGGTGAATTTCATATAGTAAAAGATGAAGCTTCCACTTTACTTAAGATGCTCAAAAAGAAGCTTGGCTGTGGTGGGAGTTTTAAAGAGAATTGGATGGAGTTTCAAGGGGAACTCAAAGAAAAAATTCGTCCGCTTTTAATAAAAGAAGGTTTTCGTTTTAAACACGGGCATTAAGCAATTTTTGCCTTTGAAGCATTGGATGTTATAATATAGCGGTTTCTTCCGCTCTCTTTTGCTTCATACAACATTTCATCTGCCCGAGATATTAAGACCTCTTCTTCCAAAGCATCATCTGCGATACAACAAACAACACCAATAGAAAGTGTTAAAAACTCATGCACCTTTGACTGTTCATGTTTAATTTCTCTTTTTTTAACAGCCTCGCAAATTTCTCTTGCCAAATTTGCACTATTCGTCTCATCAGTATCACTCAAAAATATTCCGAATTCTTCCCCTCCAAGTCTAAAAACATAATCACCTGGGCGTTTGAGTGTCTCTTTTAAAACTTTTGCCACACTTTTAAGAGCTCTGTCTCCCTCAACGTGTCCATACGTATCATTATATTGTTTAAAATAATCAATATCGAGCATCATAAATGTTACATATGCCCTATTTCTCTTTGCACGTTTAATTTCTCGATCATAAATAAAATTAAAATACCTTCTATTATGAAGATTTGTTAAAGAATCGGTATATGATGCATTTTCAAGTTTTTTATTTGCTATTTTTAATTTTTTTGCTGCAATTTCAAGCTTAGTTTGATCTTTTTGAATGCTTGCAAATACATAATAAAGCATAATCAAGATTGCTATAATTATAATGCCTAAAGAAGTGCCTATTTTTATAAGAATAGATTCATAAGCATATAAGAATTTCTTTCTCTCATAATTTGCCATATTTCCTTCATAATTTATAAGCTTTTGCATCACATCATGTATGGATGCAACTTTTTTTTCTAATGTATTTATAGAAATTTTACTAAAATCTCGTGAAGCTTTTGCAGCATCTAAAACTTTATAAAAATATGCATTAGTATGCGTAATTTCTAAATTAGCATATTCTAAATACTCAAGTTCATCTTCTGTTTTAAAATGAGAAAGGTAACTTTTCCATTTTTTATTGATGTAGCGTAGAGATGTTTCAATATTGGATGCTGTTTCGCTTGGACTTATTTCATTACGACTTGCTTTATATATGGTATTTGCCAGTCCATTATTATATGTTTGTACTATTTCATTAAGTTCTGTAATTGGAATGAGAGAACCAAAATAAAGAGAGTCCATATTTTTTTTCATTGCATTTACATAGCTTGTTCCTATAATACCAAAAAATATTAGGCCTATAGTAATAAGTAAAAAAAGAAAAAAAAGCTTACTTCTAAGCTTAAGTGCTCCGATAAACTGCATAAATGTCCTTACTTTATACACAAAGTAAGCATTTTTTGTACCATCTTAACAAATAAATTATGATAAAATTCGTATATTATTTATAAAAGAGAGTTATTACTATGCAAGCTAAAGCGATAAAAACAGATAAATATTTATCAAACACAGAAATTATAAAACATTTAGAAAATGTATCATATATTATAATGGCAGCACCTGCACCTGAACATTTTAAAAATACACCTATTCACTTTACTATTTTCTTACATACAAATGAAGAGATACCAAAAGATATACAAGAAGCAGTGTTACACAAATTTTTACAAGAACAAAATATAGGGGAGCCTGCAGAGCTTATGAGTCAACTTATGCCTGTAGGTTTTGCTCTCTCAGAGGCACAAGAAACACCAATGCCCATGCTTTTAGTAAAGCCTGAGGATCAAAAAAGTATTCCCTATGCAGTCATGCATGTAATGGACTTTTTAGCAGATTCAGATGCTTTCAATGAGGCTAAAAAAGACAATTTGACAGGTTGGAGCTACGTCAATGAGTAAATTTCATTGATTTCTTTTGCAATTTCGTAAGAGAGGTTCTCGCAACCATTTTTAGTCACTAAAATATCATCTTCAATTCTTATACCAATACCTCGATATTTAGCAGGAATTGATTTATCCTCTTTATCAAGATATATTCCGGGTTCTATTGTCATAACCATACCCTGTTTTAAGGCAAATTCTTCCCCATAAATTGTTTTGTAAGGGCACTGATCATGCACATCAATACCCATCCAATGACCTATACCGTGAGGATAATATCTTTTATGTGCTTTTTCTTTAAAAAGTTTCTTAAAATCCCCCTGAAGTATACCAAGTTCAATCATTCCTTGACACAATAACTCTTCAGATTTTTCCTGCAAGGCACTTCTAAATATTCCCGGCTGTATCATTTTCATAATTTCTTTTTGAACTTTTAAAACCATTTCATACAGTTGTGCCTGAGCTTGTGAAAATTTTGAACCCACTGGAATTGTTCGAGTGATGTCACTTGCATAATATTCATATTCACATCCAGCATCTATTAAAATCGACTCACCTTGTATCAATTTATTATTATTCTCTATATAATGCAATGTGTTTGCCGCATTGCCACAAGCTACAATAGATGTGTATGCATCACTGTAAGCACCATTTTTTTTAAAAATATACTCAATAGTTGCCTGTAGTTCATACTCATAACGAAGTTTTGCACTTACTTTTATTGCTTTATGATGTGCTTTTTTTGTAATATTTATCGCTTTTTTTATTAATTTTATTTCAGCTTTTGATTTAATCAATCGCATTTTTTCAATCAAAGTTGCTAAATTTTCATAGCTTTGTATTGTTTTGGCATAGCGTTTTAAAAGTTTCACCTTGGAGTAATCTAATTTAAAATCATAATAAACACGCTGTTTTTTTTGTATAAACTCCTGTAATTTTGTACTAAACTCTTCTTGTTCAAAAACATCATCAACATAAAAAGACTCTTTTGCTTTTTCTTTTCCCAGTCTTTTGCCTGTCCATAACTCTTGTGTTTTATCTTTTTTAGCCACAAAAAGGTAACTATGCACTTCTTTTGCTCCTTTAACAAGAACAAGCGTGGCATTATCTTCTCTAAAACCGCTCATATAGTAAAAATTGCTATCTTGTCTATACGGGTATTCTGTATCGTTTGAACGAATCTTTTGTGTTGCACTAAATAATACGGCTACAGAATAAGGCTTTAATCTACGCCCCAGTCGTGTTCTTCGTTTTTTATACTCTTTTTCACTTATCAAAGCATATTCCTTTTATCCACAAACTACTTTCATCAAGAACATTATAAAGTCCTTTATCTAAAGCTTTCACTCCGCCAAGAGCATCATTTGTTTGTGTTTTTAATTTTGATTGAAATGTTTTTGTTGCATAAATTTTATGTGTTTTTAGATTAATAAATGAAAAGGTAATCACAACATTCACATAAGAATTTTGATTGTTTTCATCAAAATACTGCATAAAATCTTCAATAGTAATTTCTAAACTCAAATTATTTTTTGTTTTTGACTCTGCATTTTGAACACTCCCAAAAAGTTTCATTTTGCGTAAAAATCTTGTTACTTTCTTTGTGATTTTGCTACTTGGATTTTCTATCCATCGTGACTGAGAATATGAATACTGTGCGTATGGTCCTTGTGCATAGTACATTTTTGATGATTTGTACAGTGTACTACTGATTGCAGGTTCCACTTTGAGTGTTTTAGTATGACATGCTGTTTTTATGGCTTGAAACGGAGGGAGTGCTTCACTTAATCTGTACTCCTGCATTGCCGGTGTAGGCGATGTACATCCCGCCATACTTAAAACTACTGTAATTGTAAAATAAAAGATTTTTATACTATTTTTCACCTGGTCCCCTTTTTGGCTTTTCTTCTTTAAATAAAACATCTCTCGGGCTACGTTCATACTGATTTATGAGTCCATCCAAACCTATAAGTGTTTGTTGCATTTCAAACATTGTGGTATTTAATAAAGGTATTGTTTCGAGCTTTATATCTGATACATCATTTTTTACATGTAGAAACGATTTTCCCATATTTTTCATAATATATCCCATACGTAAATATGTTTGTTTAATACTAGCAAGTGAAGTATCGATTTTCTTTTCCCATATAATACTATTATTTACCAATTTATTTACATTAGGAATTGTTTGTTGCAGTAGCTGCTGTGTTATGTCATCCATATTTTTAGCACTGTTTTGAATATGATACATTGTTTTATCATCTAGCATAGTATCAACTTTATTCATTACACTTGCTGTTTTCTGAAGTAAAAGAGCAAATTGCTTTTGATTTTTATCGTCTAGTACTCTATTTGTTCTTTCCAATGTTAAAACAAGTAATTCTGAAACAGA
>JALUXS010000014.1 GCA_027013185.1 Sulfurimonas sp. | reverse complement strand
AATTTTCATAATGAAAGTTTAGAGGACTTAATGAATTTAGAGAGTGAAGCAAAGGTAGATATAGGGTCTCGTGATGGAGCAAAAAACTATTTAGATGCTAAAGCCGCAGTAGATGTTATTACAGCAGAACAGATTGAACATACTGGCTATAGTTCTTTAACAGATGTACTACGTTATTTTGTTGCTGGATTTAATGCTCCTGAACCCTCTGTATCTGATGGAAGTGATCATGTTCGTGCATTTACACTTCGAGGAATGAGTCCAGATCAGGTGCTTGTATTGATTAATGGAAAACGTCTACATACATCAGCACTTCTACATGTAAATGCAAGTATTGGAAGAGGTTCAAGTGGTGTTGATTTAGATACAATTCCGGTTGATGCTATCCAAAGAGTTGAAATTTTGCGCGATGGTGCTGCTGCACAGTACGGAAGTGATGCTATTGCTGGTGTGATTAATATTGTATTAAAAGGTTCTGGGCATAAAAATAAGATTATTCTTCAGAGTGGTGAACATCCAAAAGGTGAAGGTAAAAAAAATCTTTTTTCTGGATTTATTTCTATTCCTTTAAAATATGATGGTTTTGTTAATTTTACGATGGATGCTATAAAAGCAGATAAGACACAAAATGCAGGAGTAGATAGACGATTAACTCCAGCTGTTGTTAAAACACATTATGGTTTACCTGATGCTACAAATTATCATTTTCTCATGAACGCTGAATTACCACAAGAAAATGGCTCATTATTCTATTCAACTATTTTAATAGCTCAAAGAGATAGTCAAGCAAGTGCTTTTTTTAGGACACCAGATGTATCGCGAGCAATCTATCCAAATGGGTTTCTTCCGATCATTCATGCCCACATCATAGATTATTCTGCTACTGTTGGAATGAAAGGTGAAATATTTAACGGTATTCAGTGGGATATAAGTCAGGTTATCGGTCAAAATAGTTTTTCTTTTCATGTAACAGATAGTATGAATTATGATTTAAATAATACTTCCCCTACATCCTTTAATAATGGTGAACTTGTTTTTTCCCAAGATACTACAAATCTTGATTTAAAAAAACAGATAAATGAAATGCTTACACTTGCACTAGGAGCAGAATATAGAGTTGAGAAATACAGCATTCATGCTGGGGATGTTGCATCTTATATAAATGGTGGTTCACAAGGGTTTGCTGGTTTTCAACCTGACAATGAAACAAATAATAAGAGAGATAATTATGCATTTTATACAGATGCTACATTTGATTTCACTCCGAAATTATCCACTGAACTAGCTGGACGATATGAAAAATATAGTGATTTTGGTACTACTAGCAATATTAAACTAGCTGGGACATATAAAGTTTCAGATGCATTACGATTAAGAACTTCTGTAAGTACTGGATTTAGAGCTCCTTCTCTTGCTCAATCAAATTATTCATTGACATCTACATATCTTGATGGTAATAGCACAATTACAACACAAGGAACTTTTAAAACGACTAATCCTAATGCCATTGCAAATGGAGCTAAAGCATTAAAACCAGAAAAATCACAGCATCTTTCTCTCGGCGCTGTTTATAAGAGAAAAAATTACTATTTTATGGCTGATTATTTTTATACGAATATTGATGATAAAATAATGCTATCAGCTAATATACCTGTCAATATAGGAAATATTACAGGTATGCGATTTTTCACAAATGCAATTGACACCAAAACAGAAGGCATAGATATAAAAGGTGTTTATAATTATAAAATTGATGAGAGTAGAAAATTAGATATAAGTTTATGGTACAATTACAGTATAAACAAAGTTACACAGATAAATACACCTTATGTGACAAGAGCAAACTCTTTAGCTGCAATCGATGCTATTGAAAATGGACAACCAAAAAATTCACAACGATTGTTACTAAATTATCAAACAACAAAATATAATATCGCCTATAATCTTAGTCGTTTTGGTTCTTATTCTCAAGTTGCTTCGGGAACATCAATAAAATTTGACCCTGTTATAATCTCTGATTTAGAATTAAGTTATCAGATAACAAAAAGAGCAACTTTAAGTGTAGGCGGTAACAATGTTTTCAATACAAGACCAAATAAATGGAAAAACCTTTCCGGCATAGGATATGGATATGATGGTATTTTGCCCTATTCAAATTATTCGCCAATTGGCTTTAGTGGTGCATTTTATTATGTTAAAACAAGTATTCGATTTTAAAGGGAGAAAATGCAAAGAAAAAATTTACGATCAATAAAAACAAAACTTCTTCTTCTATTAGGATTAAGTGCAACCATAGCAATAAGTATATCTTCTATTGCTATATTTATTTATACATATGTAGCGTATGAAGAACAGGCAAAAAGTTCACTTTTCAATACTGCAAGTATACTTTCAAAAAATCTCTCTGCTTCTGTCGAGTTTGATGACACACAAAGTGCAAATACACTTTTAAATACACTTCAAGCAAATAAAAGTATAGAGGGTGCATTTGTATTTAATAAACAAAAACGATTATTTGCAACATATATAAGAAATAAAGAAAATAGTTCACAACAACTACGAGAGATAAAGAAAATCTATAATAAGCAGAAAGAAAAACATCCTTTTACATCAATAAATAAAAAATATGTTTTTGCAAATGTAGCAATCATTAGTGATGGAGAATATTTAGGTAATTTATCTCTTATTAGTAATACAAATGCCTTATATCATACAATTTATAGACAATTAATCATATCTATTTTAGCTTTTTTCTTTGCTCTTTTAATTGTTATTTTGCTCGCATTAAAATTACAAAAGAATTTTACGCATCCTATATTGACACTAAAAAAAGAAATGAACAATATTATGAACCATGGACATTTTTCTCCTTTAGCAAACAACAATGATGATGAGTTTTATACATTATTCAATGGTTTTAATAGCATGATGCATCAGATTACACAACAAACATCAGAATTAGAAGAACAAAAAAAGTTTGTGCAGTCTGTATTAGATGCACAACAGCAACTTATAGTTATAACAGATAGCTCAGGAATGATAGATGCCAACAATGCTTTTTTTACTTTTTTTCATGTTAATAGTGTAGAAGATTTTAAAGAAAAATATAATGCACACTGTATTTGTGATAGATTTGACAAAAATGCTTCTTCTGAATATTTAAAAAAAGTCACTAACAAAATTTATTGGACAGATTATGTATTAGCACATACACAGCATACCCAGAAAGTTAAAATTATTCAAGACAATAGTGAATATATTTTTTCAGTATCTGTTGCTAATATTACTAAAAATAGTACAAAATTGGCAGTCTTTGTAGATATCACAGAGATGGAGAAAACAAAGCTTGAGCTTGAAGTAACTAATAAACATACAAAAGATTCTATAGAATATGCTTCACTTATACAAGGTGCTTTACTTCCTGATAATAATAAATTTAGAAATTATTTTAGCGATTATTTTGCAATTTGGCATCCTAAAGATACTATTGGCGGAGATATTTATCTTTTTGAAGACCTAAGGAATGAAGATGAATGTCTTTTAATGGTCATAGATTGTACGGGGCATGGTGTTCCAGGTGCTTTTGTGACAATGTTAGTTAAGGCAATAGAGCGTCAAATCACTGCTAAAATAATTAATAGTGATGAAAAAGTAAGTCCAGCTAATATTTTAAGTATTTTTAACAAAAGTATGAAACACCTGTTAAAACAAGAAGATGTAACAAGTATTTCAAATGCAGGATTTGACGGTGCAATATTGTATTATAATAAAAAAGAGAATATTATACGATATGCAGGAGCAGAAATACCATTGTTTTATATAGAAGATGAAGAAATTAAAGTAATAAAAGGCGATAGATATTCAGTAGGGTATAAAAAATGTGATATCAATTATAAATATAAAGAACACACTATAAAACTTAAAAAAGGA
>JALUXS010000013.1 GCA_027013185.1 Sulfurimonas sp. | reverse complement strand
CAAAATGCTATGAGTAAAGAGTTTGGAGTTTATAAACGTGAGGGAAAAGATATATCTGAACTTAAAGTAAAAGTAGATGAAAATAAGATACGCATAGTAGATGCTCTCGAAATCCAGCGTTTACGTCAAGAAGAGCTTGAAGAACTTGCTATGGCTATTCCAAATATGCCCGATGATGATGTTCCTGATGGTAAAGATGAAGATGACAATGTTGAGATTAAAAAAGTGCTTAAACCAAAAGAATTTTCATTCACACCTAAAGAGCATTGGGAGCTTGCCGAACAAAATGGTTGGATAGACTTTGAACGTGGTGTAAAACTTGCAACTTCACGATTTTCTGTAAGCTTTGGAATGGGGGCTAGACTTGAGCGTGCACTTATAAATTTTATGCTTGATTTTAACCGTGAACACGGATTTGATGAAGTAAGTGTTCCGGCACTTGTCAATAGACAAGCCCTCGAGGGGACAGGACAACTTCCAAAATTTGAAGATGATTTATACAAAATTCAAGAGCAAGAACTTTTTTTAATTCCAACAGCAGAAGTTCCGGTTACAAATCTCTACCAAGATGAAATCTTAACTGCGGATGAACTGCCTAAAAAGATGACCGCTTATACTTCATGCTTTAGAAAAGAAGCCGGAGCGGCAGGACGTGACACACGTGGAATGATTCGTCAGCATCAGTTTCACAAAGTAGAACTTGTCAGTATTGCAACACCGGGTGAAAGCGATATTATATTTGCCAATATGGTTTCATGTGCATCAGATTTGCTGACGGCATTGGAGCTGCCTCACCGCCTTGTAACACTTTGTACTGGAGATTTAGGATTTTCTGCTGCAAAAACAATTGATTTAGAAGTTTGGTTGCCAGGGCAAAACACCTACCGAGAAATTTCTTCAGTAAGTAATACGCGAGACTTCCAGGCAAGACGTGCAAAAATACGTTTTAAAGATGGAAAGAAAAATAGCCTTGTACATACGCTCAATGGTTCTTCTTTAGCTGTTGGAAGAACTATGGTAGCAATCATGGAAAATTTCCAGAATGAAGATGGAAGTATAGATATTCCTAAAGCTTTACATCCTTATTTGGGAATGTAAGCTATGGACGGGACAAAAAGAATAAATATTAAACATGGAGCAAGTGTTGCCATCGTACTAAAACAAGACCAAGATACCGGCTATCTTACAGATGGGATTGTACGCGACATATTAACAAAGTCTCCTACTCATCCCCATGGTATTAAAGTACGTCTTATGAGTGGCGAGGTAGGACGAGTTAAAGAGATATATTAGGACTTTCTTCCCCCGTTGTAGCGCATTACGAAAATAAAAAGGCTTAACACGGCTATCATAATGCCAACCCCTGCAATAAGATAAAATGCATAAACCATCTGAGCATAATCACTCAAAGCAATCTTAAAAACTACCATCAACGATTCTATTGAAAGTGCTATAATTATAGAAGTTAAAAAACGGGCCAAAAGACGGTTTTCAATATTGTTATTTCGGCTAATGCTTTTATAAAAAACTTCATGTTCTAAAATTGTTTTTGATAAGTCAAAGATTGCAAGAGCAAGTGTTAATGCAATAATAGAACGAAATAGTACTGAAAGCATATCTTTATCTGTATGTTCTAACATAGCCCAAATTGTATAAAAAGCATAAACAATAAGAGCTAATGAAAACAATGCGAGTAAAAATCCAAAAAGAGCATAAAAAAACTGTGTAAATTTACTGAAATATTCATGTCCATCTACCAAAGAAAGTTCTTTTAATAGAGAATAAAGTTCAAAATCATATACAATATATTGTTCATTAATATACTGAACAACAGTAATATAAGGTGTTCCTGTTCTTGAATTCACATATATATTGGAAATATATATATTATCTTCACGAAACTGTATTCTCTCTAACAAATGTGATTTATCCAAGCCGACAGAAGTTTTATCTTCATTATCCTTTGTATACAAAGGAGTGGATTGTTTTAGATTTTTATTGATTTTATAGCTTGCTTTGAGTGCGGGAAAAAGAGAAAATAGAGACTCATTAACCAACACATCATATTCATTGACTTCAATGCTCTCAATCATGGCAGTCAATGAATTTTCTATAAATGAATATTGTTTTTTATAAATTGCAACTATTTCTTTCATAATCTACCTCACTTCATGTAGCAAGTGCATACATCAAATTAGCTAGCTTATCGGATTCTAGCATATTATTTTATAAGCTAAATTAATAAAAACTAATTAATAGCAATATTTAATTTATGAAAAACAACAAAATAATCTGGCATAATATCTTTGGTACTTTTTTTGCTTGTCAGTAAGGTATATATGTTAGAACACAGGGTAGTAAATGGCTGATATAAATGATGATATAATAATTATAGAAGATAGTGATGCAGCCCTACACTCTTATGAGCACGAAGAAAATATTTTAGATGATAACGAAGATGAATCTAAAAAGAAGAAAATTATTCTTTTTAGTGCTATTGCTGTAATTGTCGTTCTTCTTATAGGTCTAACTCTCATCTTACTTTTAAAAAATTCCAAGAATAAAGTTAGTTTTGATATATCTACGATTGAAAACAAGTTGCAAAAGGCAAAGAAACAAACAATTGAGCCAACAAAACTTGAGAATATGATTGCAAAAGCGAACTATCTGTATGCAACAGGTTCCAAAGAAAAGGCACTGACCTTATACGAAGATATTGCTCAATATTCTCAAGTCATTTCACAATATAATCTTGGTGTAGCACAAATGAAAGATAAACAATATGCACTAGCGCTTAAAACATTTCAAAGTGCTATTTTAAATGATGACAAAAGATGTGTCAGTGCCATTAATGCAGCCGTTTGTTCTTTACATGTAAACGATAAAGAGAGTTTTAAATATTATATTGATTTAGCCTATGCCTACCTTCCTAACGAAATCAATTCTCCTTTGTATTCTTATTATTATACCCTTATCAATTATTACAATAAAAATTATTTATCAGCACTCAATGCTTTAAAAAATACAACATCTCGTGCCTATCCTATTATTCAAAATCATCTTAGTGCAAAAATCAATGCTCTGTACAATAATAATTATGATGCAATAGATGCCCTTGAAAAAAATAATGATGATAATGATGATTTAAGTTTGGCACTGCTTTATGGTAGAATAGGTGACTATAATCTTGCTATGAATCATCTTGACAGTGCAATCTTGAAAAATGAACATCCCTTAAGAGCAAAAGTAGCCCGTGCCCTTATAAATGTAAAAACAGGGCATACAACAAAAGCAGCAAAAGAACTCAAAGAAGTTACAGATAAATTTCCGCAAGATGTTTATAAACCTTACCCTATTGAAGTAAAATTAAAAGACTCTTTATTTGTAGCACAAAAAGCACAAGTTATTTACAGAAAAAAGATTCAAAATTCAAAATCTATGATATACCAAGAATTATTTTATTTTTCTCCATATAAAATATTTAATGCAAATCAAACAATCAGCTATATACGCAAAGGAAATGCAAATATCTATATAGATAATGTGCAATCAGCACAGAAATATCTGAAAAAAAGTTATGCTTCTTCCAATGTTAACATAGGGATTACAAAAGCAATTAAAAAAGCATTATCTTTTAAAATCACACAGGCAAATGCAGATTTACAAAAACTTGTTAAAATCCAGCCAAAACATTCAATACTTCACTATAATCTGGCACTTACCTATGCTCAAATGGGCAATATGATAGAAGCAAATAAACATTTTATACGCTCATATCATCTTGATGCAAAAAATTATCTCTCTGGAATTTATGCAATTATGACAAGCCAGCTTATCAACAAAAAGTATACAAGATTAGAAGCAATTCTTAAAGACTCTCTTGCAAATGAGCCAGAAAGTGAAGCAACTGATTTATATAAAACTCTTTTACATATCAGCGATAATAATTATATTGCGGTAGTTGACTGGCTTGATAGAACATACAAACAAAGACCTCTTTATCTCATTATGGATAATTTGATTGCTATGCATACAAATAATTTAGAAAAAGCAAAAAATTCTGCGAATAAACTAACCATTTTATTCCCGCATGATATTCTTCCTCATATTATTTATATAAACACATGCTTTAGCAAAGAAAAAGTGCCACAATATGCAAAAGAAGTACTCAAATATTTGAACAAACAAAATTTTAACTTTATAGACCTTTACTACGGTCCTTTTATCACTCGCTTTAGTTATGTGCAAGAGAATCTTATTACAGGACATCTTTATTACCTTATTGAACAACTCAAACATATTTTAGAAGTGACAGATACAAATACAGATGTTATAGAGAGTGCCCTAGCCCTTGCTTCTTTATATGATAAACGGTTTGAAGAGTCTTATACTCTTTACAATCATCTTATTGATGAACTAAAGGTGAGAGATGCACAAACACTCTATTTGGGTGCAGTTGCTTCAACGGCAGCGAAACATCATGAAAATGCAATTGCCCTACTTGAACTTTCAAAAATGAAAAATGAAAACTTTTATGAAGCACGTTATGCTTTAGCACTTTTATATATGGAAATTAAGAATAATGAAGGAGCATCTATTGAACTTAACAAAATACAAAAAGATGGTTTTATCTCTGAATATTTTGATTTTAATATAGATACAAATAAACTTTTAACTACGAAAGATACCCTATAAGAGAGTGAGATGCTTCTATCTCATTATGAACATTGACATTGAGTCGAAAGTTCTTTGGTAAATAAATTTCTGTTAATGTATTAAGAGCAGTTCCGTATCTATTGCCTTTGAATACAGATACATCTTTATTTATTGTAATTTTTATGGGAGCGATACTCTGTTGAAGCGTATGCACTACTTTAATTTTATTTCCCTGTATATCCATAAATTCCAACTCTGCTTTTTCATTTAAATCACGAAAAAGTTTTGAATATTTTGAAGTTCGCGAACCTCTTTTTATGCTTATCTTATTAATTTTAGATGTCAAAGGAATTCGTAGTACCCCAACATTTAAAAAATTGGATTCAATAATAATTTTATATGCATATTCTTTCTCTTTGAGTTCATCAATAGCAATAACAACACCATCTACAGGGGAAACAACCGCCTTTTCATCCAAAAACCCAAGTTCCCGCTCAGGGTTACGAAACGAATATGCAAAATAAAGAGCTAAAAGAAAAGAGAGTAAAGCGAAAATTTCCAAATCAAGAAGAGCAAAAGCAAAAGAAATAAGCAAAGCATAGGCAATGTATTTCCACCCATCTTTACTTACAATGAAAAGATTATTTTTCATCACTCTTGCCATCACTCTCAGCTTCTGTCATTGTTGCATCAGCTTTCAATTCCTCTTCAATAGTTTCACTGTTGTCTACAACTTTTGAGACTATACCATTCTCTTTTTCAAAATTGATAATTATCTCTTGTACCTCATCGCCAGTAATATTCTCTTTTTTATACAGCAATGCAACCATATCTTCAATGGCACCTTTGTACTCTTCTAGGCGTTCAAGAACTGCTGTATAATGCTCATCAAGAGATTTTTTAATATACTCATCCATCTCTTCTGCCATTCTTTCACTGTATTCTCTTGTTGCCTGTTGACCAGCACCTAAGAATGATTGGCGTGATTTTTCAAGAACCATAAGTCCTGCAATATCACTCATACCATAAGTCTGTACCATTGATTTGATAATGTCTGTAGCACGTTCTAAATCATTTCCTGCACCTGTTGATATTTCACCTATGAACACTTGTTCAGCTGCACGACCACCAAGGAGTACATCCACTTCAGCCCATAATTCATGCAGTTGCATCATAAACTTGTTTTCTTCAGGCTTGTTCAGTGTATATCCAAGTGCTGCCAAACCACGAGGTACAATAGAGACCTTAGAAACTTTTTTCGCACCTTTTGTTGTTTCAGCTAAAAGAGCATGTCCACTTTCATGATACGCAACAATTTTTTTCTCTTTTGGATTAATACGGCGAGATTTTTTAGCAAGACCGGCAAGTGCACGTTCAACTGCCTCATACATATCCTGTTGCTTAACTGTTTTTTGGCTTTTTCTTCCTGCAAGCAGTGCTCCCTCATTTATGATGTTTGCTAAGTCTGCACCCGCAAGTCCCGCTGTTAAGCGTGCTATCTCTTCAAGGTCCACATCTTTATCTATTTTTACATTTTTTACATGTACTTTAAGAATTTTTACACGACCTTCAAAATCTGGTTTATCAACAAGAACTTGTCTATCAAAACGTCCAGGACGTAATAGTGCCTGATCAAGAATCTCAGGTCTATTTGTTGCTGCTAAAATAATTACAGGTGTATCAGTTCCAAAACCATCCATCTCTGCTAAAAGTTGATTGAGTGTTTGTTCTCTTTCATCATTTCCACCCATCATACCACCGGCTGCACGGCTTTTACCAATAGCATCAATCTCATCTATAAATATAATACTTGGTGCATCTTTTTTTGCTTGTTCAAATAAGTCTCTTACGCGAGCAGCACCAACGCCCACAAACATTTCAATAAAACTTGAACCGCTGACTGAAAAGAACGGCACTTCTGCCTCACCGGCAACAGCTTTGGCAAGGAGAGTTTTTCCTGTACCAGGGCTACCAACAAGAAGCACACCTTTAGGAATTTTCGCCCCAATTTCTACATAACGTCCTGGGTACTTTAAAAAGTCCACAATTTCTTGTACCTCTTCTTTTGCTTCTTCTACACCTGCAACATCATCAAATTTTGTATCTGGTTTTTCTGAATTAATCAACTTTTTAGAATTGCCCATTCCAAGAAGCCCTCCACCCATACTTTTTTGCATACGACCCGCAAAAAACATCCAGATTGCAATAATAATCAAAAATGGAAATAACCAGCCAAACATCTCTGTAAACCAGTTTGTTTCGCTAAAACCTGTATAATCAATCTTCTCTTTATCCAAAAGTTTTACAAGTTCATTATCACCTTTGACAACCCGCGTTGTATAAACCTTTAAACCATCTGCTGAAATAGCTCTAATATAACTCTGACCTATTTCAACTTTTTTTACACTTTTTGATTTTACAAGTGCTTTTAACTCAGAATAATCAACTTTTTGTACTCTTGCTGTAGATGTTCCCATCAAAGAGTTGTTACCGCCTGCACCATCACCCACCATTACTTTAAACAATATAATTACTACTACAGAAAATATTGCAAATGTAATCAACGGATTTTGATTAAAAAAATTATTGTTATTATTATTATTTTTGTCTGCCATCTTTATTTCTTCTCTCTTTTTAAAACTAATGTAACCCATTCGTCCTGAGTTATTTTTTCTATTATTTCACAATCTTTGTAAAAATTCAAAACTTTTGCTTCATATTTATCTAAAATGCCAGATAAAACTAAAATTCCATCATTTGCCAATACTTTTTTTAAATCATTCGCAATAAAAGTCAATACATCTGCTACAATATTAGCTACAACAATATTATATTTTTCATCCAAATTCGAAGCAGAACCTTCCCATATTGAATGAAACTCTAAATTATTCAGTGCCGCATTTTTTATAGAGTTTTCAACAGATATAGGATCAGTATCACAAGCATCTACCTGTGCACCTAACTGCATTGCACCAATACCTAAAATACCACTGCCACAACCAACATCCAAAACTCTTGCATTTTTGTATACATATTTTGATATAGCACGTAAAGATGACGCAGTCGTAGGATGATGACCTGTTCCAAATGCCAAGGCCGGATCTATAACAATATTAATTAAAGTAGGATGATTATCATTCCATGTAGGGTGAATGTAAAATTTATCTATTTCCAAGGGTTGTATGCTGTTTTTGTATGACTCTACCCAGTCATTGTTTTGTAGTTTTGTTTGTGTACACTCTATCTCAATAGGCATAGCCAAAGCTTTTTGTAAAGCTTCTGCAAACTGTTCCAGCCCCCATACAATAGTATCAAGTTCTTCTTCACTTCGTATTATAAAACCATCATCTTTTTCTTCAAATCCTATAGGCAGTGTATCTGCCAAAAAATCTGAAAAAAGTGCATGATGCGAAGAAACTTTAACTACGAGCTCATAGTAATGCTCTTGCATTACTCAGCGACACCCATAACTGCACCCAGTTTTTCTTTAAGAACCTGAGGAGTAAAAGGTTTAACTATATAGTTGTTTACACCTGCTTTAAGTGCTGTAATAACTTCTGCTTTTCCACCTTCGGTTGTTACCATAATAATCGGCGTATCTTTAAAGCGTACATCAGCACGAACTTTTTTCACAAGTTCCAGACCATTCATTTCTGGCATATTCCAGTCAGTAATTAGCATATCAACATCTGGATTAGCATCAATTTGTGCCCAGCCTTCAACGCCGTCAGCACCCTCTAAGATGTCTTTATATCCAAGTCGAGCCAAAGTGTTTTTTATAATACGACGCATTGTAGAGCTATCGTCAACAACAAGTAATTTCAAATGAAATCCTTTCAATAATATTTTGCAAAATTTATCTCTAATAATATCGAATTTTTGTTTGTTTTCCTATTAATTCAATAATTTAAACATTTTTGGCAAATCTAATTTCCCTTCGTAATATGCTTTTCCTATAATTACACCCTCTACTTCATTTGTTTCAATTAATGCCGTAATATCTGATTCATCTTTCACCCCACCGCTGGCAATAGTGCTAATCCCGCTTGCCCTTGCTATATCAAGAGTAAAATCAATATTAACACCACTTAGAGTACCATCTTTGCCAACATCAGTACAAATAATAGCTTCAACACCGGCATTGGCAAATTCTTTTGCCAAATCAGTTGCAAGCATAGAACTTACTTCTCCCCAACCTTCAACTGCTACATAACCATCGATTGCATCAATACCTACAGCTATAGGATACTTTGCTGCCATATCTTTTACAAACTGTGGATTTTTTACGGCAATTGAACCTAAAATTATTCTATCTATTCCAATTGCAAGCATCTTTTTAATTGTCTCTTCATCACGAATTCCTCCGCCAAGTTCCAATTTCACCTTAGAATTTTCACGAATTTTAATAATCTGCTCTAAATTTTTTGGTTCTCCCGCAAAAGCACCGTTTAAATCAACCAAGTGCACCCACTTAGCACCCATTTCTTCGAACTTTTTAACCAGTTGATATGGTTCATCCGAATAAATTTTTGCACTATCCATCAAACCTTTTGTAAGGCGAACTGCCTTTCCATCTTTCAAATCTATCGCTGGATACAATGTCATATGATTTCTTTCCTTTGTTTATAACTTTATAAAATTTTCTAAAATTTTTAAGCCATTTTTATGACTTTTTTCAGGATGCGGCTGTATACCCATTATATTATTATGTGCAACTGCAGAGGTAAATTTATAACCATAAAATGTTTCCCCAATTATATCATTCTCATTCGTACATGTAACATGATATGTATGCACAAAATAAAGATAATGTTCATTATCTAAACCATTAAAAAGTGGATGTTTTTTAGTAAACATTCTATTCCAACCCATATGGGGTATCTTTAGAGGCTCTTCAAATTTATTACTCTCAAATTTCACTACATTCCCTGCAATCAATCCCAGGCCTTCATGCTCTCCAAATTCCTGAGAACTTTCAAACAAAAGCTGCATGCCCAGACAGATCCCAAGCATAGGTTTGCCACTTTGGGCAAACTCTTTTATAGCAGCTATCATATTACGTTCTTTTAAATGCTCCATTGCATCGCCAAATGCACCAACGCCTGGCAATACAAGCTTCTCATAATCTTTGAATTTTTCAGGATTATTTTCTACCACTGTCTCTTGTCCAAGTTTGGCAAAAGCATTTTTTACACTCGCCAAATTTCCCATATTATAATCAATTATTGCTATCATTATTCATCTATCTTTAATTTTGTAAATTTTATATAAATTGCCAAAGAAACTATTAAAACACCGACACTTGCAACGATATACATGGCATATATTAACTTATTTGGATCAGTTATTGCAAATTTAAACACCAGCATTAATGCTTCAATTGAAAGTGCGATAATTATTGAGCCTAAAAAACGAACCATTGTTTTATGCGGTCCAGATATATCGCGTTCTTTATATCTACCTAAAATTTCTTCTTCTATAAGTGTCTTAGACAAATCAAAAATTGCCAAAGATAGGGTAAGTAAAATTGTTGATTCAAAAACATCTTTGATTTTAAAATGACTAATAGAAATACCATATAAAAAGAAGCTTTCTATCCCTTTGACAAATAACAAGAGTGAAATAGCAACCAATGCCAATGAAAATGCCGCATATGTTAATTTAAAAAATTCGCTAAAGAAGGTGTCCATTTTGTTAAGATGAGAAATTTTAACTACTTCTTCAAGCGGCATATCTATACATGCTACAAATATTAATGCACCATTTTCATCAAATATAGGAGCTGACGCTGTAACGGTCAACTCACCGGTAATAAGTGATGGATACGGATCCGTAATTGTACATCTTTCTTCTCGTACTGCACGATAATAATAGGCACGATCCGCACGAATTTTACCTATATCATCATCAATTTGACCATCTTTCGTAAAAGTAGGGCTTACCTGAACGGCTCTGCTGTCAAGTAAATAAACACCTTCACAGTTTTCTTGATCAGCCTTGATTTTAAGTAACCTTGGCATAATCATATCTTCCGTTAAAGAAGGAAGTCTGTTGGGAATATTTTTTGAAAAAAGATAACAAAAATAGGCTCTTGCTTTTGTTCTGCCCTCTGCAAAATGTTGAATATCTATTGGGACCATTCCACTCACTCCTTCTTAATTTGTTTGAATTATATCAAAGATTCACTATAATGTCATTAATGAATACCAAAATTAAAAAAATTGCTATTGTACGGCTTTCAGCACTTGGAGATATAATAAACAGCGCAGTTGTATTGCAGTTTATTAAAAAGTACTATCCGTATGCACAAATTGATTGGATAAGTGAAGAAGTTTTTTCTCCTCTTTTACAAACGAATAAGCACCTCAATACAATTCACAGTATTAATTTAAAACAACTAAAAAAAACTAAAAGTTTTTCTTTATTAAAAAAAACGGTTTTTAAACTCTCATCACTTGATAAATATGACATAATTATTGATATGCAGGGACTCCTAAAATCAGCGATAGTTGCAAGGATTATGGGGAAACAGACACATGGTTTTGATAAAAATTCAACACGAGAATCTCTAGCTGCACTTTTATATAAAACAACATCTTCTATATCTTATGAAGAAAATGTTATTAAGAGAAATTGTTTTGTCGTTTCGGATGCTCTTAATTTTAAAATTACGGATGATATGATTTTGCATAAAGAAGCTATTTTTTCTCCTACAAAAAACTTTGAATTACGAAAAGATAAAAAAAATGTTGCTTGTGTAATAGGTGCTTCTTGGCCCTCAAAAATTTACCCAAAAGAGTCTATCGTCAAAATTTGCAATGAACTCCAAGAACAGTGCTATATAATTTGGGGGAATGAAAGTGAAAAAGAGTCAGCTCAATGGATTTGTCAACACTCCAAATATGCAACTCTTGCACCACAACTACAGCTTGATGAGCTTGTTTCATTTGTCTCAAGTATGGATTTACTTATAGGAAATGATACCGGTCCAACACATTTAGCATGGGCACAAAATATTCCTTCCATCACGCTCTTAGGGCCTACAACAAAGCGAATGCTGTATGAAACACCAAAAAACAGAGCTATAAAATCATCTTCAGAGGTAAACATTTTAAAAATTAACAAAAATGATTTTTCAATCAGAGACATTCCCTCTGAAAAAATCATAAACATGGCAAAGGAACTTTTATATAATGGGCTATAAACTACTGCTACTCATTGAAAACATTTTAATGCTAGTGCCACATAAAGCACGTAAAGCATTTTTTACTTTTTTAGCTTTTATCGGCTATAAATCATCTAAAAAATATCGCCGTATTGTCAAGCAAAATCTTAATTATGCTTTTGACAACACTATGAGCGAAGAAGATATAGACAAAATCACACGATACAGTTTTAAAAACTTACTCTACAACTTTTTACATCTTATGGAAATGCGTCACCTCTCAAAAGAAGAGATAGGAAACAGAGTTAGCGTTGTTAATAAAAAAGAAGTTGATAGAATTCACAAAGAAGGACGTGCAGTTATTTATGCAACACCACACTACTGTGCATGGGAATTTGGAGCTGCAGGACTTGCTTTACATGTAGAAACAATTGCACCTGTCTATAAAAAGCTGAAAAATAGAGTTTATGAAAAATGGTTACTTGATGCACGAGCAAGATTTGGCAATACAAATCTTGAAAAAACAAATGTTGTCAAACCTTTAATCAGACTCATAAAACAAGGTAAAGCCAGTGGAATTTTAATCGATACAAACATCAACGAAAGAGAAGGTATTATGGTTGAGTTCATGGGGAAGCCCCTGCGTATGACATCTACACCGGCTTATTTGGCAAGAAAATTTAATGCTGCCATTGTTCCTATACATATACGAACTGATGATGAAGAAAACTATACAATCATTATAGCTGATGAAATAAAAGTAGGAAAAACAGACAACGAACAAGAAGATATACAAAAAGCGACACAAGCACAAGCCGACTGGCTAAGCTCTATTATAAGAAAAGAACCTAAGTTTTGGTTTTGGCTCCATAGAAGATGGAAAAATGATAAACCTGAAATTTATAATTAATCCAATACTCTAGCTTCTCGTTTCACACTCTTTTGTTCTTGCTTCAAAAAGCTTTAAAATAGCCAAAAAGAATGCTGTTATGGCAGGACCTAAAATCATCCCCCAAAACCCAAAACTTGCAAGTCCTGCGATAATGGCAAAAAATATAATAAGTTCATTCAGTTTTGCATCATCCTCTTTTAAAAGCTTTTTATTAATTTCTTTAATAATCAAAGGTTTTATAAAAGTATCTGCGATAATTGAAATGACTATAATAGAATAAAGTGCTATAAAAATGGCACTTACATTATTGCCTATGGAAAACTCATATATCATAAATGGAAGCCACATCAAGATACCTCCAACAACAGGAAGTAAAGAGGCAAAACCATACATAATTCCAAATAGTAGACCGTTATAGCCTAAAAATGACACGGCAATACCAAAAAGTGCTCCCTCAAACATTGCAGTGGCAATAATAGAATAAAAAACAACACTCATAACAGAAGAAAGTTCACGAGCGAGCAATGTACTCTCTTCCACAGACATCTGAACAGCGCGCTTTAAAAATTCTACAACATGGGCACCATTATATAAAGCGAAAAAATAAAAAATAATCACAAGAAAAGCATTTTTGACAAAACTTGCACTAAATGTTCCCACTTTTGCGGCTACATGTAAGGCATTTGTAGTCAAACTATTAATATCAATACCATTTAATGAATCAAGAAGATAAGGCTTTAAAAAAAGCAAGAATTTTGGTGGATTTGCTATAAAACCATTTATATACACCTCTATATTTTTTAAAGTGTTGGGTTCCAAATGATTCAGTTTTATAGTTAATGTTGCCAAGAAGTAGCCTAAAGGAGCGAAAAATAACACAGCAAGCAAAAGACTTGAAACAAATGCTCCAAGCAAACGAGAAGAGAACATGTTCTCAAAATAATTATTAATACTTGCTGTTGAAATTGCCAAAAGAGCCGCAATTGTCATAACCATTAAAAATGGTTCATATAACAGATACATCCAATAAAGAGAAGTGGCAAAAAGAATTGCTATAAAATATTGTGATTTCATTTAAAAAAGTGTCCCGTCTGAATTTACACAACGCATATTTAATACATCATACGTCGCCGGTGTTGCCCGCCTGCCCTTTGCGGTACGTTCTAAGTAGCCATTTGCAATTAAGTATGGTTCAAGCACATCTTCCACTGTTCCTTCATCCTCGCTCAGCGCTGCTGCTATTGTACTAAGTCCCATTGCACGACCATTAGAACTTGCCAAAAGTGTGAGTAAACGTAAATCCATCTCATCAAAACCGTGAGAATTAATGCCTAATTCATCCAAAGCATATTGTGTTCGCCGATGATTTATACTGTTTTCATTTGCAACCTCAGCAAAATCTCTTACACGCCTTAAAAGACGCAAAGCAATCCTCGGTGTACCACGACTGCGTTTTGCAATTTCAACTGCAGCCTCATGTATAATTTCGCGTTCAAGTTTATTTGAAGCCTGCACAATAATTTTTGCCAATTCTTCTTGGTTATAAAAATTCATACGAAAACTCATACCAAATCTATCTCGAAGCGGATTTGAAAGCATTCCTGCCCGTGTCGTTGCTCCTATAAGAGTAAAACGCGGCAAATCTATTTTGACTGTTTGTGCAGCCGGACCACTTCCTATGATAATATCAATTCTATAATCTTCCATAGAAGAGTATAAAATCTCTTCAACTGCAGGAGAAAGTCGATGTATTTCATCTATAAAAAGAATATCTCCCTCCTCCAAATTTGTAAGTATCGCAGCTAAATCTCCACTTTTTTCTATCATTGGAGCGGCTGTTACTTTAATGTTTGTATTCATTTCGTTGGCAATAATAAGTGCAAGTGTAGTTTTACCAAGCCCGGGAGGCCCATAAAAAAGAACATGGTCAAGAGCCTCGTCACGTTTTTTTGAAGCTTCTATAAATACCGCAAGATTTTTTTTAATCTGTTCTTGCCCAATGTATTCACCCCATGCATCAGGACGAAGAGTTACTTCAGTGTTCTCCTCTTCAAGGCTAAAAGTTTCAATATCTACAACTCTTTCCATTAGTATGTATGTTCCTCGTTTGGAAAAGTACCTGCAACTACTTCATCGGCATACTCTTGGAGTGCACCTTTGACTAAATCTGCACCGTTAAGATATTTTTTGACAAACTTTGGTGTAAATTCTTCAAAAAGTCCCAACATATCTGAAAAAACCAAAACCTGTCCATCTACTTCGGCACCTGCTCCAATACCAATAACAGGAATGCTGACACTCTGTGCAATCTCTTTGGCAACATCAGCTTTAGTTCCCTCAATTACCATACAAAATGCACCAGCAGCTTCAATAGCTTTTGCATCTTGCATTAATGTCTCTTTTTCCTGTGCTGTTTTTCCTTTTACTTTATAACCGCCCTCACTTCGTACAGACTGCGGCAGAAGTCCAATATGACCACACACAGCAATAGAATTATCTGTCAAATGCTTAATAATATGCGCTTTATCTGCACCGCCTTCTATTTTTATACAGTCAGCCTGCGTCTCTTGAAAAACTTGTATGGCATTTTTTAAAGCCTTATCTATATCTGTATATGTTCCAAATGGCATATCACAAATAATAAAGCTACTTGAAGCACCCTTACAAACTGCATTTGTATGATAAATCATCTGCTCCAAAGTTGCACTAATAGTATCACTACAACCAGCAAAGCTCATATTTAAACTATCACCAACCAAAATCATGTCAGCACTCGGCTCTAACAACCTTGCAAAAAGTGCGTCATAAGCGGTAATCATTACCAAAGGTTTTACACCTTTACTCTTTTTTATAGACGATACAGTTAATTTTTTACTCATTTAAAAACTCTTTATTATATTAATACAGGTATTTTAACTAAAAATTGCTATAATTTGAACTATATAGGAGAATTATTTTATGGGCGTAAGAAGTGATTTAGATGAAAACTTTGATTTTGAGATTATTGATGAGTTTTTGGATCACTATTCTATGATGGTAGAAAGTATGGAGGTTATGATTATAGACCTCTCTAAACCTAACATGTATGAAAGAAGCGTCAATGAACTTTTTCGTGTTTTTCACAACATCAAATCAGCCAGCGGGTATCTTGAAATAGTGTCCATGAATAAATTGGCCACATTTGTGGAAGATGAACTTGAAATACTGAGAAAACAAAAACCACCGGTGAGCGACGAAACGACAAACTGGCTGTTAAATATCAGCGATATGTTCGCATTATGGCAAGATGATTTGAAACAAAACAACGAATTAAGTAAAATAAAATATTCTCTATTAAAAATCCCTGACTTGGAACAATAAATTTGAAAAATCTAGTAGCATATATAACATCCGGATACCCAGAAAAATCTTTTACCGTTGACTTAGGTCTCTCACTCGCTCAAAATGGTGTAGATACATTAGAACTTGGTGTACCTTTTTCAGATCCTGTTGCTGACGGTCCGCTCATAGAAAAAGCCAACCATAAATCACTTGAGCTCGGTTTCAAATTTCAAGACCTTTTAGAAATTTCAAAAGAGATTTCTCCAAAAGTAGATACACTTTGGATGGGATACTTCAATAGTTTTTACCAACAAAATATGAAAAAGCTCATTCCTTTGGCGAAAAAACTTGGTGTCAATGGGCTTATTATTCCTGATGTCCCTTATGAAGAATCATTGGCATATAAAAATTTATTTGCAAACAATAATATAGCCAATATCTCTTTTGTAGCACCGACAGACAGTGAAGCAAGAATTCAAACTGTTGTAAGTGAAGCACAAAAATTTATTTATATGGTTGCATACACGGGAATAACAGGTTCTGGTACAGCAGAAGATTTACAGCCCTTTTTAACATCTATCAAAAAGTATACACAAACACCCGTCTATGTAGGTTTTGGTGTAAATGAAAAAACTGCAAAAGAAAAAGTTAAAGGAGCTGATGGAGTTATTGTCGGCAGTGCTTTTGTAAATATTCTTTTAAATAATGATTTAAACTATACACAAAAAATTACACGTTGCAGCGAGCTTGCAAAAATTATAAAAAATGAGATTAATCTTTAATTTCAAAAAGCACTAAAAGTGTTTTTTGAAGAAAGTTGTCATTGTCATCACTCACCATGAGGTATTTATTTTTATCAACTTTCGTCAAACCCTCAAAATTATCTAAATGCCAGCCATCCTTAGAATCTAATTTTGCCATTACCTGACTTGTACATACTCTTTTTGTATTACAGTGATTTAACTGCACTTTTATTAAAGATGCTACTCTCCTGCGTGTAATATAATTAAATTGACGTAACAAAACTAAAATATCATCTTTATTTATAAATTCTAAACCAACGATACTACCATCTGCTTTAAATGCAAAAACCTTATCACGTGTATAGAGTCTATGATATTGATTGTTTTTGTTTTTTAAAGGAAGTTCTGGTGCTGTAATTACCCCATATTTATTGTTAAAAGCTACAGCTTCAAGACCTTTATTTTTACTTGCATAATTGTCTCTATTTCTCAAATCTTCATGAATTTTAACTTTTTTTATTTTTACAGCTTTTTTTGAATATAAACTAATTCTATGTTTTCTTTCAAAAGATATAAGAAGATTATCTTTATAAAATGCCAAACCTTCAGAATCAGTTTTCTTCTTTTTTAGTTTATGCATTTTTTTATTTTTTAGAGTAAATGCATTTAGGTAGTGTAACTTTTTGATTTTATTATCTTTTATAAGAAGAAAAAACTTATATAAATAGCCCTCATCACTCACAAAATAGAGTAAATTATTTTTATATGCTAAATCTGAAATCTCATGGAAGGGAACATCACTTTTATTTTTAAAATCTAAAAATTTTGAATCTAATATTCTGATTTTTTGATTTTCTACATGTAGACTATTATTTGGAGTAATTTTATAATTAACGATATTTGCATAAAGTGGTAAAAAAAGTAATAAATTTAAAAAAATATATTTCAAGCTAAAAGCCTTTTTTTGGTCTCCCTACGTGGACTCGAACCACGAGCTAGGCCTTAGGAGGGCCCTGCTTTATCCAGTTAAGCGATAAGGAGATTAATAAATTTTATGAAAAAAGCCAGAAACGATATAACTTATTCATAAAATCTTCTTTTTTAAAAAGTGTAACTTACACCAGCAAAAATAGTGTCACCATGAGGGCCATCGATTAAAGTACCTTCATATTCTCCTACAAGTGCCCAATGTTCGCTAAGAGCATATTCTAGGCCTGCAGCATAACTAAAGCCATTATTTGTACCACCAATACCATAATCTGAAATAGTCTCTTTCTCTATTTCCCATCCTACTTTTCCAAATACTACATACTCTTCATTAATATGATATCCATAAAGTAAATCTATTCCATAGCTGTAGTAATCAGCACCGGCTTCCACATCTGGATCACCCACAACAGATTTTGTAACAGTTGTATGTGTATATGCAAAGTCTAATTCTGTGGCAAAACCATAACCTAAGCGATAGCCTAAATCTACGCCAAATCCTGCTCCATTTTCACCTTGTAATCTTGCTTCTGGCTCTGTCCCTTTTGCTTCTTCGGTAGATGTATCTCCTAAACTTATTAATCCTTTAGCAACTATGTAAAGATTACCTTCTTTATGATGTTTCGCTTTAATATGGGCGCGAGATGGGTCTTCTTCACCATTGGCTTCAGTAGCGAATAGCGTAGTTGAGAGCATAAGTGCTCCACTCAAACATAAAAAGTTTTGAATTTTCATAGTTTCTCCTTACAATGGTAAACGTATTATAATCTAATCTTTATATAAATAAAGCCTACTGCTTACATAAATATAGGCTACAGAGATTAAAAATGAAATAATTATTTAAATTTTTTGATAAAAGAAATTTTATAAGAAGTAATGGTGCGCCCGACACGATTCGAACGTGTGACCGCTGGTACCGCAAACCAGTGCTCTATCCAGCTGAGCTACGAGCGCACACCATCTCTTTATTAAGAGAGTGAAATTATAGCAATTTTAACTTATACAATTATAAAAATAAGCTCTATTCTTCCATTTTTTCTAAAATTTCTTCCATTTTTTGATTTTGTACATATAAATCATGGTTTTTTCTTACATACGCTTGAAGTAATATTTTAATATCATTATTGCCATCCATATTAAAATCTTCTAACATCTCTTTTTGTAAAAAATTGGCAAATTTATCTTCCACATCAACATCAAATCTCCGACCTCCGATATGCAATCCAATTTTTTTACTCATTGGCTGTTATCCTAAAATACTTTCAATTTTATTGACTATTTCTTCTATTTCTATATCTTTCATTGCATTATCTTCTATAAGCTTCTCTATCTCCTGATTTTTTAATTCGCAGTCAGATTTCAGGGTTACAATTTCATTTCTCATCATTTCATTTTCACCTTTAAGTGCATGATATTCTTGAAGAATCTGTGATACTTTTTCAGCTAATTTATTCAAAGTTGTTTGATTGTTCATTTTCTATTTCCTAATATTAATTAATAAATTTCTTCTTTAGAATTCTAACATAATTAAAGTATATGGGAGACATATTATCTCTAATTTGCTATAATTTATTCATAATTAAAAGGTATGCATATATGAATAAATTTGAAAATTATTGTACGAAATTCGTCCAGAGCATTGGGAGCAAAGAAGGAGCAGTGTCACCGACAATTGTAGCCTCAGCTTCTTTTTCTTATAAAACTCCAGAAATAGCAGAAGGGATTTTTGACGGTAGTATAAAAAAACCACTTTACTCGAGAATGGGAAACCCAACAACAGCACGATTAGAATCCGCTATGGTAGAAATGGACGGAGGAATTGGTGCAGTAGCAACAAGTTCCGGTATGGGAGCGACGACGCTTGCCATTATGTCATTAGTTTCTCAAGGGGATGAAATTATAAGTATTGGCGGTTTATTTGGAGGAACATACTCACTTTTTGATGAAACACTCAGCAGATTCGGCATAAAAACCACTTTTTTTGATGTTGATGAATTTGATGCAATCAAAAATGCCATCAACGACAATACAAAAGTCATCTTTTTAGAAAGTGTTGGAAATCCAAATATGAGACTTCCAGATATTGCAAAAATTGCAGATATTGCAAATAATGCTGGAGTTGCTCTTATAGTTGACAATACTATTACACCTTTAAGTATTTCTCCTTTATCACTAGGAGCAGATATTACAGTTTATTCAACAACAAAAATTATATCTGGAAATTCATCAGCTTTAGGTGGCTGCGTAGTATTTCGTGCAATTAATAAAAATGTTGATAAATTTAAAACAGCACGTTATTCCTTTTTATCAAAATTCATAAAAGGTGCTGGGGAAATGGCACTAATTCCAAATGCCAAAAAAAGAGCTTTGAGAGATTTTGGTATGAGTGCAAATGCTCATGCAAGTTACCAAACAATGCTAGGACTTGAAACGCTGGCACTCAGACTCCCAAGAATTGTCAAAAATATAGAAATAATTGCCTTAGAACTTGCAAAAAATTCTTTACATGTAAACCATCCATGTCTCCCCTCACATCCCCATCATACAAGATATAAAGAAGCTTTTCAATATGGGTGCGGAACTTTACTGACAATAGATATGCAGACAAAAGAGAAAGCATATAGCTTTTTAAGAAAAACAAAATTGGCAACAATTACAGCAAATATTGGAGATTCAAGAACTCTTGCTTTACATATGGCATCGACTATTTACAGTGATTTTGATGAAAAAACTAGAAAATTTTTAGGTATTACAGATGGACTTATTAGAATTTCTATTGGTCTGGAAAATCCACAAGACATCATAGATGATTTTTTAAACGCGGCAAAGTAATAAAATGGGAACAAATACACAACTCGAATTAGATGAAGAAGTAATCTTAAAATATCAAAAAAAATATAAAGTTTTTTTACTCAATGATGATTATACATCTATGGAATTTGTTATAGATATACTTATGAGCATATTTCATAAAAGCTATGATGAAGCACAAGATATTATGCTTGAAGTTCATAAAAATGACAGAGGTTTATGCGGTGTTTACACCTATGAAATTGCCGAAACAAAAGTTATGCAAGTTAAA
>JALUXS010000012.1 GCA_027013185.1 Sulfurimonas sp. | reverse complement strand
ACCTTTTATTCTCTGTATATTTAAATAATCCATATTAATAGCTGTATATGCCCAATAAATCACCTCTTTTGGTAAATGTGCCAAGGCGATCAGATGGCTAATATTTGTAATGTGTTTATTACTGAGAATATTATAATGCAGCTGTTTTTCATCTGCTATGGAGTACAACGTCAGATTTGCATCATTGTGTATATCAAGATTTATTTGCGAATAAATTTGTTGTGTACTTGTGTCAAAAATAACTGTTCCGCTTGCCTTAAGTGCTCTTTTTTTATCTTCAAAGTTTTTAATTGACAGTTGTAAAAGATGGGATCTAAAGTAGATATTTGAACGTAATTTGAGGTTTGGTGAATGAAGAACCAAAAACCCCTTTTCATTATTTATGTATTCAAAAGAACCTCTGACATTTTTTATTTGTATTTTTGTTATAACGATTGATTCAAACAAATGTGTAGCCTGTGAGACTATTTTCAAATACTTGTTGAGCTTTTTATAGGTAAATTTTTGAGGATTGTCACTTTTTTTTGAAGTAATTTTGAGTTCTTCAATAGAAATATTAAGTTGTTTGTTATACTTAATGTAAATATTTTTTGCATGAATATTTGATATAGAAACATTATCAAGATATAATCCGTTTTGAAAAACAACAAATAGTCCAACACAAAGAATGAATATGAAAGTAAAAAGGCTCACTATAGTAAAATACGTTTTTGTAATAATATTTGCTATTGTTATATCTTTCATGTATTACCTTAATAAGCCTGTATATACCCCAAAAGTTCTCTATATTCCGAAGGGTTCTATTAATAAGATTATAACACAATTGCAATCTAAAAATTATGATGTTTGTAAAATAGATTCTTTTTTACTTCGGCTTCTTGGCTCACCCCAAAGTGGATGGATAAATTTACAAACAAACATTAATACTAAAGCAGATTTTTTATATAAATTAACAAAATCAAAAGCAGCATTACAAAATGTAACATTAATACCAGGAGAAACAAGCTATATATTTTTAAATCAATTAGCAAATAATCTTGATTTAGATAGAAAAAAACTGCAATATGAGTTTGAGAGACAATCCCCAATACGTGAAGGTATATTTGTTCCAGATACATATAAACTTCCTGTAGGTATTACAGAAAAAGAACTCATAAGAGTCTTACTAAAAATTTCCAACAAAAGAATGAAAGAACTTTCAAGAAAATTTTTCGGGAATTATAATGCAAAAAAATGGTTTCAATATGTAGCAATTGCTTCTGTGGTGCAAAAAGAATCTGCAAATATTAAAGAAATGCCTCTTGTAAGTTCTGTAATACATAATAGACTTAAAAAGGGAATGAAACTACAGATGGATGGTACCCTAAATTATGGCAAATATTCTCATATAAAAGTTACGGCAAAGAGAATAAAAAATGATATGAGCACATATAATACATATAAACACAGAGGTCTTCCAAATACGCCTGTATGTAATGTGAGTGTAGCCGCTATAAAAGCTGCGATATTTCCAAAAAAAACGAATTATTTATATTTTATGAAATCAAAACAGGGAACACATGATTTTGCATGTAACTATTCTACACATTTACGCAACATAAGACGTGCTACAAAATGAAACAAAAGAAAAATATAACACGATTTTTTAGCAGAGTTTGCCAATATTGCCTATCTTAGTGTTATTATTAAATTTGAAAAATCCATAAAGGTATTTGAAATTATGGATAGAAAATATTAATTACGAGGACAGAACATGTCAAAAATTATTTGGTCTAAAATTGATGAAGCACCAGCTTTAGCAACGTATTCACTATTGCCAATTGTACAAAAATTTTGTGCAGCGGGTGGTGTAGAAGTAGAAACAAGAAATATCTCTTTATCAGGTAGAGTTATAGCTACAATGGGAGATTATCTTCAAGATGATCAAAAAATAGCTGATGAATTGGCATATTTAGGTACAGTTGTACAACAACCTGAAGGTAATATTATTAAATTACCAAATATTTCTGCCTCTATTCCACAACTAAAAGAGTGTATAATAGAACTCCAGGAAAAAGGTTATGCTTTACCAAACTACCCTGAAAATCCTGAAACAGAAGAAGAAAAAAAGGTTCAGGCAAAATATGCAACATGTTTAGGTTCAGCGGTTAACCCTGTTCT
>JALUXS010000011.1 GCA_027013185.1 Sulfurimonas sp. | reverse complement strand
TAACACCAAACCAAATGTTATGGGCTCTCCATGAATACCGTGAGAACGTCCAACCATTAAAGTCATTTTATGTTCCATCGCACGTTTTTTGATGGACTTCATAATCATCTTTACATCTTCAATGATAAGTGAGAGAGAATCTTTCATTTGAAGTGCAACAGCTGTATCAACAGTATCAGAAGATGTCATACCATAGTGAAACCATCTGCTCTCTTCACCCAAAGATTCTGAAACAGAAGTTGTAAATGCAATTAAATCATGGCGAGTCACTGCTTCGATTTCATCTATACGTTTAATATTAAAGTTTGCATTCTTAACTATTTTGTCTGCATCATCTTGTGGAATCTTTCCTAGTTTTGCCCAAGCTTTAACTACGGCCTTTTCAACATCTAGCCAAGCTTGATATTTTGCTTGATATGTCCATTTTGATGCCATCTCTTCTCGTGAATATCTATCTACCATTTATGGATTCCTTCTGAATATGTTTTATGCTAAAATTCGCATAAATTAAGTAATTTATTTTACTCAAATATTCATTAAAGAGGATTGAAATTTTGCCATTTGTCAGAAAGAGAATGTTCGCATCAAAAAAACAAAAAGCTTTTTTATATCTAATAGAAGAACTGGGTTATACACAAAAAGAGGCACAACGCCTTATTGCTAAAGGAAGACTTTTTGTCAATGGTGAGGCTATGACAAAAACTGCTGGTGAGATTGAGGGTGAATTTGAGTTTATCTATTTTGAACCTATTACAAAAGGTCTTCAAGCTACATTTGAAGAAAAAGAATTTGTAGTTTTTGACAAGCCAAGTGGTGTTTTAATTCATCCTCAAAATAGAAATACCCCCTACTCTCTTATAGATGAACTAAAGTATCAATATGGACGTGATGCAAATATAGCACACAGAATAGATCAAGAGACAAGCGGACTTGTTTTATGTGCTAGAAATAAGCAAAGTGAACGTGATATTAAAATGATGTTTGAACTAAGAGATATGAAAAAAAAGTATTTGGCATTTGTGCATGGTAAATTTGAAAAAGAACTCACAGTTGAAGCACCATTACTCAGAGCAGAAGATGAAAGTGCCATAGTTCGTATGGTAGTGAAAGTTGATGAAAAGGGAAAAGCATCCAAAACAGATTTTAAAGCTTTAGAGTATTTTCGAGATTTAGATATGACGCTTGTAGAGTGTTCTCCTTATACTGGTAGACAACATCAAATACGTGTGCACTTGTTTCACGTGAAACACCCAATAGTTGGTGATCCAATTTATGGACAGAATGAAAATGATATAATAAAATTTTTAGATAAAGAATTGTCTAAAGAAGAAAGAATACAAAAGAGTGGTGCATCACGACTTTTACTTCATGCCAGCGAATTAGAGTTTGAATTGTATGATGAAAAATATGTTATTAAGAGTAATGTAGACTTTTTACAAACATGTTTAGCGAGTGTATGTGAATAACTTTTTAGCTAAAAGATAAAAATTATTTTCTTTTATGTGAATATCTAATGTCAATCCCTGTAAAACCCTAAATATAGGGATTATAACCTGTGAATAATATAATTTAAGCTCAATTTTACATAAATAATTTCTTAAAATATTGCTAAATTTTAATATTTTTTGGAATACATTTTTTGTGATATTCACACTTTAGAACAATGTGTGAATAACAAGTGTCTGAGAAGAATAAATTTATTTTAAGAGAAGTATTTCACTGAAATTTTTTTTTAAGATTAGTAGGGTATTATTACATTCATAGACGACCTCCCTGGTGTGTTGGTCGTCTTCTTTTTGTAGATATTTATACTTCGTTATATCTTCGTATAATTTTTTTCACGCGGTTTCTTAATTTTCTTAATGCATCTGTACTACTTTTTTCATCTGCCATTATACTTTCTTTTCATCGTCTTTGGTTGCTGCCCAGATAAAACCACCAACACCAACTGCAAATACTATTACTAATAAAACTACCTCACCAATATCTACAGCAGTAAAATCACCCATAATATACCTTTTAATTTAAAATTTAATGTAATTATACTCCTAGATTTGTTATCTAATTATTTATTTCATCCTGATTTTTCTCTTTTAATTGTCCACATGCAGCGCTAATATCTATTCCTTTTGAATCACGAATAGTTGAGAGCAGACCATGATTTATAAGATACTCTTGGAATTTGACCATATCTTCACGTGAAGGACGCTCATACGGAGTTCCAGGATATGGATTAAAATAAATAAGATTTACTTTTGCTTTAATACCACTCAAGAGTTTTACAAGTTTTTTTGCAGAAGTTAAGTCATCATTTTTATGTTTGATAACAAGGTACTCAAACATAACACGTTTACGCGTATCTATAGGAAAACGTTTTACGGCTTCTATAATCGATTGAATATTATGTGCCTTATTCATAGGTATAAGTTCAGTTCTGAGTTTATCATCAACTGCATGAAGCGAGATAGCTATATGCACGCCCAAATCCATTTCACCGAGCCTATCTATTTTATTGCTTAAACCACTTGTGCTAACAGTTTGTCTTTTAGCAGAAATTGCCAGACCCTCTTCTTCTTTAAATATTGCTATAGCTTTTGCAAGGTTATTTAGATTATCAAGAGGTTCCCCCATTCCCATATAAACAATATTGATTTTTCTGTTATGTTTGTGATTGTTATCACGTTTTAAATTAACCACCTGTCCTACAATTTCTCCAGCAGTTAAATCCCTCGTAAATCCACCTTTCGCAGTAAGACAAAATGCACAGCCCACTTTACATCCGACCTGTGTTGAAACACAGATTGTATATTTGGCTTCCTGTATAAGTTCGCCATTCTCATCAAATTGTGTATCTTTCATTTTTAACCAAACAGCTTCTACTGTTTTTCCGTCTTGAAGTTCAAAAAGATATTTTATGGTGCCATCACTTGACTCTTCTTTACGAACTATTTTCATAGGATTAACAATATATTTTTCTGCCAAGCCTTCTTTCATTGCTTTTGGAATGTTTTTCATTTCATCAAAATTTTGTGCATACTGATGGTATAACCAGCCGTAAATTTGTTTGGCACGGAATGATGGTTTTACTAACTCTGTTAGTTCTTTTTGAGTAAAGTCAAAGAGTGATTGTTTCATTTTGCTGTTAATTCCTTAATACGATTTTTTACATGTAGTTCTAGTAACTCTTTTGCATGAGAGTGATTCTTTAGAAAGTCTTGATGCGCATTTTCATTAGTATAGTTAGTGATACAAAACACACCACCAGCGGGGATATTAAACTCTTGGGCAATGCGTAATACAGAAAAAAATTCCATATTTTCTATGCCAATACCAAGTTTTAAGAAGTTTTTACTTAAGAGTTCATTCGTAGAAATATAGTTCGAAGAGTTGACTACAATATCTTTTATGTTAGTTGTGTTTGTTGTTACAACGTTATCAATTGGTGTATATGCATCATGACTTAAAAATGAAAGTTCTATATTTGCTGCTGTTTTTGATTCGACTATATCAAATATTTTCTTTTCTCCATAACTTCCTGCTGTTCCTACAAAAAGTAAAAACTCCGGTTTGTCAAACAAACACAGACGGGTAAGATTCATTGCGGTCTCAATGAGCCCTAATCCCATAGGTGTAGCAAAAGAAAATGTTTCATTATTACCGGCACAGAGTATCATTTCATTCCTTCAATTTATTTCATAAATTCAAGGGAACCTTTCCCTTATAATTTCTAACAACAAAGGAAGTAATTCCTTTGTTTACGCTAACGCTGTGTTCTCTTTAGCAGAGAGCTCACGCAACTAGTTGCTTTATAATCTTACCGGAATGTTTTGTTCATGTAAATAATGTTTTAAATCCATGATATCTATCTCTTTATAATGAAATATTGAAGCTGCTAATGCTGCATCTGCTCCATGTTCAAAAGCATCTTTTATATGTTGCATTGTTCCTGCTCCACCACTTGCAATAACAGGCACATTGACAGCTTTACTAATTTGTTCGGTAATATTAAGCTCAAAGCCTGCTTTTGTGCCATCAGCATCCATGGAAGTTAAAAGTATTTCTCCGCTACCACGATTTACAACTTCTTTTGCCCATTCAACAGCATCAATTCCGGTGTCTACTCTTCCGCCGTTAAGGTAAACATTGTAGGAGTTACCTGTCTTTTTTACATCTATTGCCGTAACTATGCATTGCGAACCAAATCTTTTTGCACCTTCGTCTATTAATTCTGGTCTTTTTATAGCTGCAGAATTTACACTGACTTTATCGCAGCCGACATTTAAAAGTTTATAAATATCATCGAGTTTACGAATCCCTCCACCTACAGTTAATGGTATAAATATTTCTTGTGCAACCTTGGCAACGATGTCAACTATTGTATCTCGATTCTCAGATGAAGCGGTGATGTCTAAAAAGGTAAGTTCATCCGCACCTTCTTCATTATATCTTCGAGCGATTTCTACAGGGTCACCAGCATCTTTAAGACCCACAAAATTCACACCTTTGACAACACGTCCATCTTTTACATCCAAACAAGGGATAATTCTTTTTGCAAAATAATTCATAGTGTAATTATATCTTGCTTGCCTTATAATCTGGTAAGAGGTTTTTAGTTTTTGTACTACGTTTGAATTGTGCGTCTTCGCTGGTCCTTCGGACATCAGCTGTGGTTGCTACGCTTTGTTTTGGGTGAGTCCTCGCTGGTCCTTCGGACATCAGCTGTGGTTCCAACACTAAAAACGATGAGAAATCATCGTTTTCTTAACGTGTTTCACGTGAAACATGGTGGGCTTGCTGTACTTTTATATTGCTTTAATCAACTTAGCACTATAATGATTAATTATATTATTATAGGGACAAAAATGAACAAGGATGAAACTTTAAAAAGTTTAGAGCTTGCAGAAATTGAAATTAATCGGCTAGTAGAAAAAGCAAAATTATTTCAAGGGAATGTGAAAGCGGACGATAAATTTTTGCCAATAGAACTAAGAGAGTCAAAGCTTGGAGAGTGGTTTTACAGTGATGGACAAAAATTAAAAGCTCTTTCAAATAATCCGCTTGAGTGCATGAGTAATATAGAACAGTTACACGAAGATTTGCACAAAAGATATGAAGAGATGTACACTATTTATTTTGGAGAGGAAGAATCTGGTGGCTTATTATCAAAAATATTTAAACCCAGACAAAAAGTATTAACGGATTCAGAAAGAAAACTTATAGATGAAGAATATGCCTCAATGCAAAAAACTGCAACGGAACTCTCAGGGGAAATAGCAAGATTGGTACGACGTCTAGTGGCAGTATCAGAAGAAAAGATTAATTCTTTGTAAAAGAGTAGAAATTAGTTTGTATTTTAATACTATTACCTTTTTGTAAGTAAAAATCTGCTAGACTAAGCTTATGAATAGCCAAAGCGTTATAGCAAAGAAGAAGTTTGGACAAAACTTTCTAAAAGATCAGTCCGTTTTAAGAAAAATCGTCGAAGCGATGCCCAAAAATGATAATAAAGTCGTGGAAATTGGGCCTGGCTTAGGTGATTTAACTAAATTTTTAGTTGATGTCAAAAGTGTAGAAGCTTTTGAGGTAGATACCGATTTATGTAAACTGTTACAAAGTACATTTAAAGAAGAGATTGCTACCAAGCGACTCCATATAAATTGTGGGGATGTTTTACAAGCTTGGCAGAGTACTTTAGTAGATGAGCCGTATGACTTGGTGGCGAATTTGCCATACTATATAGCTACGAATATTATACTAAAAGCACTCGCAGATCCAATGTGTAAAAATATACTTGTAATGGTTCAGCTTGAAGTGGCAGCGAAGTTTTGTGCGTCCTCAGGTGAAAAAGTATTTGGTTCTTTGGGTGTAATAGCACAAAGTGTAGGAGCGACACAAATTATTGTGAAAGTTCCGCCAACTGCATTTGACCCTCAGCCAAAAGTAGATTCTGCTGTTTTTCTTATACAAAAAAATGCCGATAGAAATGATAAAGAGTTCGAGGATATGCTAAGAGTTGCATTTTCGCAACCTCGCAAGACTTTATTAAAAAATCTATCGTCAAAATACGATAAGAAAGAGCTTCAAAAAGCTTTTGAAGAATTAAAGCTTACATTAACAATTCGACCTCATCAGATAAACACTAAAGACTATCACCAACTCTATAAATTAACAAGGAGTTTGGATGGCAGAAGAAACACAAGAGGTACGTCAAAGTAAACCTCAAGAACAACGCAAACCAAATACTAATCGTAAACCAAATAATAATCGTAGACCAAATGGGAATCAAAATAGACCTGCTGGTGAAAAAAGTACAAGTACTAAGCCAAAAGCAAATAATAACAAAAATAAAAGTAGAAATCGACATAAAAGGGGTGCTTCTCCGATAGATGAAAATTTAAAATCATTTGTTGTAAAAAATCAAGAAGCACATAAACAAAGATTAAATCCCCACTATAAACTTGATTTAAATTCAAAAGCAAAAATTCGTGTAACACCTTTAGGTGGACTTGGCGAAATTGGTGGAAATATTGCTGTTTTTGAGACAGAAAAAGAAGCAATACTCGTAGATGTCGGTATGAGTTTTCCAGATGAAGATATGCATGGTGTTGATATATTAATTCCTGATTTTTCATATCTTCGTGAAATCAAAGATAAGATTGTCGGTATTGTAATTACACACGCACATGAAGACCATATTGGTGCAATGCCTTACCTGTTTAAAGAGATGCAGTTTCCTGTTTATGGTACGCCTCTGCCTTTGGCAATGATTGGAAATAAGTTTGATGAACATCATTTAAAAGAGTTTAGAAAATATTTTAATCCTATTGAAAAAAGAAAAGTATATAAAATTGGAAATGATTTTGAAGTTGAGTGGATGCATATGACACACTCTATTTTAGACTCCTCTTCAGTGGCAATTACGACAGAAGCAGGTACTGTCATTCATACTGGTGACTTTAAAATTGATTACACTCCTGTGGATGGTTATCCTGCTGATTTACACCGTTTAGCACATTACGGAGAAAAGGGTGTTTTATGTCTTATGAGTGATTCAACGAATTCTCATAATCCTAATCCAACACCATCAGAACTAAGCGTTGCTCCGGCACTTGATCGTGTATTTTCTAAAGCGGAAGGAAGGGTGATTCTTTCAACATTTAGCTCAAACATTCACCGTGTGTATCAAGCAATTCAATATGCTGTTAAGTATGGTCGTAAAGTTTGTGTTATTGGACGTTCAATGGAGCGTAACCTTGAAGTAGCTATGCAGTATGACTATATTAAATTACCAAAAAGTATATTTGTAGAACCAGATGAAGTGGCACATATGAACGACAAAGACGTTCTCATTGTAACAACAGGTTCACAAGGTGAAGGTAATTCAGCATTGTTTAGAATGTCCATAGGTGAGCACAGACATATTAAAATAAAACCGGGTGATTTAATAGTGCTTTCTTCACGTGCAATTCCTGGAAATGAGGGTTCTATTTCTCAGATGCTAAACCACTTGCAAAAGTGTGGTGCTAAAATAGCTTATGACAAAGATCTTCATGTTTCAGGGCATGCTTCACTAGAGGAGCAAAAGTTAATGCTTCGCCTTGTAAATCCGAAGTTTTTCTTACCAATTCACGGTGAATACAACCATGTTATGAAGCATAAAGAGACAGGTATGATGTGTGGTGTGCCTGAGCGAAATATTTTACTTATGACAGATGGTGAACAAATAGAAATAGCACCAAAGTATATGAGAAAAGTAAAAACTGTAAAAACAGGAAAAACATATATAGACAACCAAAATAATTATGAAATCGAAGATGACATTGTTATGGACCGTCAAAAACTTGCAAATGACGGTGTTGTCATGATTGTAGCACAGGTAAGTGAGCAGAGTGGAAGAATGATGGAAAAACCACAAGTAACATCATTTGGACTGGTTGCTGATAAAAAAGATAAAGCTTTTGCAAACGAAATTGAAGAAATTTTGGAAAATTTCCTTATAAATATGAAACCGGGACTTATAGGAAATAGAAAAACGTTAGAAGGTGACCTTCGTCAAGTTATTAGAAAGCATATCTATCGTAAGATGAAAAGATATCCGCTTATTGTTCCAAATATTTTTATACACTAAGAATATTCCTCAAGTTTATCTTGGGGAAAATTTAAGTGCCAAACCACACCATCTTTTCAGCAAACTCTTGCTACCCTATCAACATTAAAACTTTAAAAGGCATAATTTTGTCAAACAATAAAAATAACGAATTTGAAAATGCAGTAAAAATCATGATGAATCATGTTGGGGAAGATTCTCAACGCGAGGGTTTACTTGATACACCTGCTCGTGTACGAAAGGCATATGAATTTATTTATGGCGGGTATAAAGAAGACCCAGCAGAGATTTTGAAAAAAGCACTTTTTACAAGCTCAAATGATGAAATGGTTCTTGTAAAAGATATAGAATTTTATTCTACATGTGAACATCATCTTTTGCCTATTATTGGACGTGTGCATGTCGCATATATCCCTGATGGACAGGTTGTGGGACTCTCAAAAATTCCCCGTGTCGTGAATGTATTTGCACGTCGTATGCAAATTCAAGAACAGTTAACAGAACAGATAGCAGATGCTATAATGAGTACTATTGCGCCAAAAGGTGTTGCTGTTGTTGTTCAGGCACGTCATATGTGTATGGAAATGCGTGGCGTTGAAAAAATTAACTCTACAACAACATCTTCTGCTCTTCGTGGTCTCTTTAAAAAAGATGAAAAAACAAGAAGCGAGTTTTTCTCTCTCATCAATTCTTCTAGTGGAAGCAGATATTAAAATATGCCATTATCATCACTCAAAGAAAAGCTTGCAAATAATAATTACTCCGTAGCATTTGGTGAAGTTGTAAAAATAAACGCAACAATCATTACGGCGAAGGGTTTACATGTAAGTATTAGTGATATGGTAAAAGTTGTCTCCCAAACGAGTGAACAGGAGACTGTTGGCATGGTTACGGAAATAGATGCTGATTTGTTTTTTATTACTCCTTTTTCTTTTGTTGAAGGATTTCGTTCAGGAGACAAAGTTTTTTTAGATTCGACAGGTTTAAATATTCCAGTTGGCGTATCTCTTTTAGGTCGCGTAGTTGATCCTTTTATGCGTCCTATAGATGAAAAAGGAAGTTTGCGTGATTCTAAGTTAGCACCTATTATAAAGGCACCTATAGCCGCTATGAAGCGTGGTATGATAGATGAAATTTTTTCTGTGGGAGTCAAGTCAATTGATGGGCTGCTTACTTGCGGAAAAGGGCAGAAGCTTGGTATTTTTGCAGGAAGCGGTGTTGGAAAATCAACTTTGATGGGAATGATTGTTCGCGGGGCAGATGCACCTATAAAAGTGGTTGCACTCATTGGTGAGCGTGGCCGTGAGGTTCCAGAATTTATAGAAAAGAATCTTGGCGGTGATTTGACAAATACAGTCATTATTGTAGCAACATCGGATGATTCTCCTTTGATGCGAAAATATGGTGCATTTGCTGCTATGAGCGTTGCCGAGTATTTTAAGGACCAAGGAAAAGATGTTCTTTTTATTATGGATTCTGTTACGCGTTTTGCAATGGCACAGCGTGAAATAGGCTTGGCTCTTGGTGAACCGCCTACATCAAAAGGGTATCCGCCATCATCATTGACTCTGCTTCCACAGTTAATGGAACGGGCCGGAAAAGAAGAAGGAAAAGGCAGTATAACGGCTTTTTTTACTGTTTTGATTGAAGGTGATGATATGAGTGACCCTATTGCTGACCAATCTCGTTCAATACTTGATGGGCATATTGTTCTCTCTCGGGAAATGACAGACTTTGGCATTTACCCTCCTGTGCATATTTTAAACTCTGCTTCAAGGGTTATGAACGATATAATTTCTTCAGAGCATTTGTCTGCTGTTATGAAATTTAGACGGCTTTACACACTATTAAAAGAGAATGAAACACTTATACGTATTGGAGCTTATACGCAGGGAAGTGATGCTGAGCTTGATGAAGCTATAAATAAAAAAGAAGCGATGGAGCATTTTATAACACAAGATGCTACTGTGCAAGTGCCTTTTGAAGAGACAAAGGATGAACTTATTGCTCTGATGCATTCATAAAAATTTTAGAATGTAACCAATTGTCTCGTTCTAGGTATTCCTGCCTCTCTTGTGTTATTGCGAGTTTATGCATGGCATATTTTTCATAGCTTTTCATAATAATTATAAGTTCTTTGTCTATACCAAATATATCTATATAAGAGTAGATGATGTTTTCTGCATTTTTAAACTTTTTTTGTGCTATAAGCTGTTTAATTTTTGTTTGAAAACTTAAGCGTAATAAATCTCCAACTCGTTGTGAACGTGTTTTTACTCTTATAAGTTCTTGGAGTGTTTCTTTTATACTTTTAACATCACCCTGCAGAGCATAGGCTTCACATGTGTCCATCAGTTTTTGCCAGTGTTTTTCTAAAAGTGTAGTAATTGTTAATTTTGTAAGTGTTTCATTGTTATCTATCAACTCATAACATTTTTGAAAATCATTTTTTTCGTAAAGTTCAAGGAGTTCTTTTGCTATTTGAACCTTATCATATAATTCTTTGAGTTTTTCTTGCGAACATGTCGAGTTTTGTAGTTGCTTAATTTTTGTTATTGCCTTATCTATTTTTCCTTCATTTATGTTAGAGTCAATCTTATGCAATTCTTTTTCTTGTGATTCTTTTAAGGCTGTATAGTTGGGAATTTCTTGAAATACTTTATATTGTGCACTGAGTACATTTAAAGTACGGTAGTCCTTTTTTTGCAGTGCTTTTAAAAATTGTATAAATTCTTTATTTTGTTTTAAAAGCAGGTTAATAACAGGGCGTTTGGAGAGAACGCTCATGTAAGAAGAGAGTAAATCCTGTGCAATATCTTTTCTGCCTATAAGAATTTGCTTTTGTGCAAACGTAAAAGTCTCTTTGAAACTCTCTTCCATTTTTTTGTATTGAGGCGTGTATTTGAGTGCCGGAAACTTTTCACATAAATTATATGCAAGGGCATATTTTTTTTCAAGATAAAAAGTTTTAAATCTGGGAAAATTTTCATATGCCTTATATAATAAATCAACTTCTTTTGCTTTTGTATCTACTTTACAAAGAAGGGAAACAATACGACTAAGTTCTTTCTGGTTTGAATTAATAAGTGCCTGCATCGCTTTTTCATAGAGCGTTTCATAAAGTATTTCAATCTTTTTATACTCTTGTGTCTGCTGAAGTTTTGGGTCATCATTTATTATTTCAAAAGCTTGCTTAAGATTCTTTTTTTTCAAAGCATTTTGTAAATCTACTACCTTTGGAAAGTTTACATGTAGAATTTGTTTGTTCTGTAAAACTACTAAAAGGTTTTGACTTTTTGTAAGCGCAATTTTTTCTACTTCATCGTTAAAACTAATATATTTACTACGTATGATTTTTGCACTGCGTATATTGATAAGTACGAGATTTTTTGAATCACCGCTGATGAGAGCAAAATCACTGCCTTCATAATACAATATATTTTTTATGTTACTAAAAGGCATGGCGAGTATTTTTGCTTTTTTACCTGATTTAAGAGATTGAATAAATACGCTACCTTGTACATTACCATATAAAAGTAGGCTTTCATCAACAAAGCAGAGTGCATTGACACGTACATTGGAATCATTGAAATTTTTTTTATTACTGTGCGAGTTGAGATTGACTACTGTTACACATGAAGCATATCCGCTTACAGCAACAAGATGCTTGTATGTGGCAAAAGCACTCACATAATTTTTGACAATATTCCGTTTATTTTTTTCATACAAAAAAGAAGTCAAACGTGATATACCGGAGCTTCCGTCATAACGGTAGAGCATCACTCTTCCCTCTTTTGTTCCTGTGACAAGATAAGGTGTCTCTTCAATAAAAGAGAGTATTTCAATTGTTCCATTATGTGTGTATATGGTTTGAAGTATATTTTTATTGTTTAGTGAGACAACATAAATAACTTTGTCATTTGCAAAAGCACAAATTTCTTTTTGGGGATGAAAGCAAATAGCTGTAGTTTTATGACCGAGCAATGATATGGAAAGAATAGCTCTATTTTTACAATCATCAAGAGAAAAAATTCTGATACCGTGGGACTGGGTGCTAAATGCAAGAAGATTATTTTGCAGGGCTTGAATGGATGTTACTCTTGAACGGCCCTTTTGGCACTCTGTAGTTTGCAACATATATGCTCCTAAAATATCTTATTGACAAGTAGTTGTGCGGACACTCTTCCATTAAACTCATTTTTGGCCACAGAATAACTACATGTAATCTTTTTATTTTCAGGCATTTCAAACACTTTTCTAAAAGCAATCAGTTCAATTGTTTTTCTTTGATGAGGATACTGCCTAACTTCGATTCTTGAGTGTGATTTATCTGCACCCATCAATTTTATGCTGAGAACTTCTGCATCTTTGATTAAAAAAGTAGGACGCAGATTCGCTTCTCCATACGGCTCAAATTGCTCAAGTAAAGAGAGTAACTCGGTGTCTATATCTTCGCTTTGTAAAATACCGCTAATATGCTCTTTTGGAATAAAATCCTCTTTTGCAACTTTTGCGGCACTTTTATTGATGTCCTTTGTAAAAGCAGCAATATTTTCTACATGTAAACCAAGACCAGCTGCCATTTTATGTCCACCAAACTTAGTTAACAAGTGTTCATTTTCTTTTATAAGCTCATAAATATTTACATCGCCGATACTTCTTGCACTGCCTTTTGCCTCTGTCCCTCTGATACTTAAAACAATTGCAGGACGGCTAAATTTATCTACAAGACGTGCGGCTACAATACCGACAACACCCTCATGCCAATTCTCGCCTGCCACGACTATAATGCTGTCATTCTCATCAACTGATAATATAGCCTCTTGCGTTGTTTGTGCTTCTGTCTCTTTTCTTAAATTATTAAGTTTGCCTAAAAGCTCAAACTGTTTATAGGCAGTATGGGTATCTTGTGCCGTATAAAAATCAAGGGCAATAGAAGCATCTTCAAGACGTCCTGCCGAATTTATACGCGGTGCAATGTTAAAAGCGATGTCTTCACTTGTAATTTGCGATTTATTTAAAAAATCTCTTATGATGACAGAAGCGGGACGTGAAGAGTGCATCATTAGTTTCAGCCCCTCTTTGACAAGGGTTCTGTTTATATTTACCAAAGGCATAATATCTGCAATAATAGCAATAGCTAAAATATCTAAAAATTGTTTCATATCTATATTTAATGAGAGCTCTTTTTTAACAAGTCCAAGAAGAAGCCAAGCAACTTCTGCACCGCATATTTCTTGAAAAGGATACTTACATGTAGAAAGTTTTGGATCAACTATGGCATAAGCATCAGGCAAAACTTCAGAAGGAGTATGATGATCGGTAATAATAAGCTCTATGCCTTTTTCTTTACATACTTTTGCTGCTTCTATGGCTGATATTCCATTATCAACAGTAATGACTAAATCTGCATCCACTCTTTGTAAAACCGTAGGGCTGACACCATAACCATCTGTGAAACGGTTAGGAATAATTGCCTCAAGCGGATAAGGAATTTGTCTAAAAAAATCTACCATAATGGCAGTTGAACTTACACCATCAACATCATAATCACCGACTAACGTTATGCGTTTGTTAGTTTGTATAGCTTTTGCTATTTTTTTAGCGGCTTTGTCTGCATCGTTGAGCAGTTTTGGATTTGGAATTTGAGAGAGTTTTTTATCTTGAGAATCAAACCTTTGTGAAAGGAGTTCAAAAAGGTCTGATTTGTCTAAGTGTGGTAGATTATTGGGCATTCAAACTGGCATTTACAAATGCAAGTATTGAAGGATTTGGCGTTTGCAGACGTGATGTGAATTCCGGATGAAATTGTACACCTAAAAACCACGGATGTCCTTCAATCTCTACAGTTTCTATAAGTCCGTTAGACTCTCCTGTTACTATCATACCGGCTTTTTCAAGTGCTTCTCTGTAGGCAGGATTCGCTTCATAACGGTGACGATGTCTTTCAAAAATAGTTTTTTGACCATTATATGCTTCACGCAGCAGTGAGCCTTCTTTTGTATCACATGGGTACTCTCCAAGACGAAGTGTGCCGCCCATTGGTGATTGATGTGTTCTAAGCTGCATTCCACCGCTTTGATCTAAAAAGTTGTCTATAAGATAAATCATCGGATTTTTTGTATTCTCATCAAACTCAACAGAATTTGCATCCGCAAGGTTCAATACATTTCTTGCGTATTCTATAAGTGCAAGTTGCATCCCAAGGCATATTCCAAGATATGGAACTTTATTAACACGGGCATATTCAATAGCTTGAATCTTACCTTCCGTACCGCGACTTCCAAAACCGCCTGCAACTAAAATACCATCACAATCACTTAGCAGTGCCTGAGTGCCTTTTTCTTCTATCTCTTCTGCGTCAACCCAGCATATTTCTACTCTAGTGTCAAGATGAGCCCCTGTGTGAATGAGTGCTTCTGTAAGTGATTTATAAGACTCTTTGAGTGCTAAATATTTTCCGACAAAACCAATAACTACTTTTTCTTTTGGTTGTACAATTTTTTTAACTAATGTATCCCATTCTTGCATGTCAGGAACAACTTCACCAAGTTCAAGCTTTTTAGCAATAGGTTTTAAAATATTTTGCCTTAAAAATGACATAGGCACGTCATAAATAGTCGCTGCATCAAGAGCTTCAACAACGCTATCAGAAGTAACATCACAGCTCATTGCAAGTTTTTTCTTGAATGTTTTAGGAAGAGAATTTTCACTTCTTGCTATAATCATTTGTGGTGTAATACCAATACGTCGAAGCTCCTGAACTGAATGTTGTGTCGGTTTTGATTTTAGCTCACCGGCAGCTTTGATGTAAGGAATAAGTGTTACATGTATAAAAAATGTTCCAGAGACTTCATCATCATGTTTCATTTGACGAATGGCTTCCATAAAAGGAAGACCTTCTATATCACCTACTGTACCGCCAAGTTCTACAATAAGGATATCATGCCCTTCTCCGGCTTCTTTGATGCGTTTAACGATTTCGCCTACAATGTGTGGAACAACTTGAATAGTTTGACCAAGATACCCACCTGAGCGTTCACGTTCAATAACACTTGAATAAACCTGCCCCGTTGTAAAGTTTGCTGTTTTTAAAAAAGATTGATCTAAAAATCGTTCATAGTTTCCGATGTCAAGGTCGGTTTCAGCACCATCTTTTGTAACAAAGACTTCACCATGTTCTAAAGGGCTCATTGTTCCAGGGTCAACATTGATATACGGGTCAATTTTTAACATACCTACATTTTTACCAGCATGTTTAAGTAAAGTCCCAACACTAGCAGCTGTAATCCCCTTTCCTAAAGAACTTAAAACCCCACCGGTCACAAAAATGTATTTTGTCATGTAAAAACCCTATTATTTAATATTTATGTGATTATATTCTATGGTCACTTAAAATATAGTATATAATGCTAAAAAGATATAATTTTAAAGAGAGAAAAATGAACAATATGCTTTTATATGTAGTCGTTGCACTGGGTGTATCAACCCTTTTAAATATTGGATTAAAACGAGTAAAAATATCACCTATTATAGGGTATATTTTTACAGGAATAATTATTACATATCTTTTTAATCTGCATAAATATGCAGACTCTGAGGGACTTGAACATATTAGTGAATTTGGAATCGTATTTTTAATGTTTACAATAGGTTTGGAAATATCATTTAGTAAGATGCGAACTATGAAGATGCTTATTTTTGGTAATGGTATTGCACAGGTTTCTTTGACAGCACTTGCAGTATTTGGTATTGCCCATTATATTTTCAGCATTGATTCTCTTCCTTCCATGATGATAGCACTTGCATTTTCTCTCTCATCAACTGCCGTAGTATTGACCTATTTGAAACAATCAAAAGAAATTTATACCTCTTATGGACAACGTGCTACAGGTATTTTGATATTTCAAGATATTGCTGTTATTCCTATTATGATTTTAATTGGTTTTCTCTCAAGTGCAGGGCATGAAAGCATCACTACAATTCTTTTACATACATTTGAGAGTGCGTTTTTAGTCTTATTACTTATGTTTACTATTGGAAGAAAAATCATAGAGTGGCTTTTGCATTTTTCTGCAACAAGTGAGCTAGATGAACTTTTTATGGCTTCAGTCCTTTTTATTGTGACGGCAACATCACTATTAGCGTACTTCATGGGTTTTACATATTCCCTTGGTGCATTCATTGCTGGTATGATTATCGCTGAAACAAAGTACCATTATAAAGTGGAAGCCGATATTGCACCGTTTAAAGACATCCTGCTTGGAACTTTTTTTGTTGTAGTTGGGATGAAAGTTGACATTTCAGTATTTATCGATAATTTTACATTGATTTTAGCTCTGTTTGGAATGGTATTTGTACTCAAAACACTCATTACTTTTGCTGTTGTAGCTGTGACATATAAGCCTTTAACAGGTTTAAAAACAGGTCTTGCCATTGCTCAAGTAGGGGAATTTTCTTTTGTTATTTTTGCATTGGCAAGTTCAGGGCATTTATTAGATGAAAATTTAGCTTCTTTGTTGGTTCTTGTTGTTATTTTTTCTATGATTGTCACGCCCTTTTTTATACCACATGTAAAAAAAGTAGCAGAGTATATTATTCGCTCTAAGTCATCTATTCCTGAGGTTGTAGATCTTACTGAGCGAAAAAATCACATTATTATCTGTGGGTATGGCGTTGTAGGAAAGTTTGTTGCAAAACATTTGGATGAGTATGGCATGGACTATATTGTTATTGATAACTCTCCAAAGCATGTTAAAGAAGCCCTAAACAAAAAAAATGAAACCTACCTTGGTGATATGTCAAAGCGTGCTATTATTGAGGCTCTACATGTTAAAGATGCTGCTGCTGTTATAGTAACCCTTGATAATCCAGATAAAAAACAGTTAATTTGTGAAGCAATTTTAGAACAAACAAAAGAGGTAAATATAATTGTAAAAGTTGTTTCAAAAGAGGAAAGAGTAAGATTGAAAAAATTAAAGAGTCCACTTGTTGTGGATGGAAAAGTTGAAGTGGCTAGGGTATTAGTTGAGCGTGCAATGAGTTGCCAGCTCAACTTGTGAGAATTCTTTAGTTTCCTCTTGAACCAGGTTTGATGGCTTCACTTCCATCTTTACAAAGTGGACACTCCTCTGGTGCATACATTTCAAATGTAAAATCTGCAAGAGCAAAAAATGGAATATCTTGAGGAAGTTTACAGTTTGCTTTTGTTGTAACATCACTGCCGTCTCTATGACAAAAACCACGGTTTGCCAAGGCCGCAACACCAACGATTTCACCGCCAAGTTCTTTTACAACAGATGCTGCTTCCATTGCAGAACCACCGGTTGTAATAATGTCTTCACACATAAGAACTTTTTCACCCGGTTTGATTTCAAAACCACGGCGAACAGTCATTTTTCCATCAACTCTTTCAGCAAAGATGCTTCTTACATCAAGAGCAGTAGCCAGTGCAAAACCTGCTATAAGCCCACCAAGTGCAGGGGCACATACTGTATCTATTTCAAGGCCACTTTTTTGTATTTGTTTTGCAAGTTCGTCTGCTAAAAGTTTAGCAGTTTTAGGGTCTTCTAAAACTTTTGCAGATTGTAGATAAAATTGTGAATGATTGCCACTGCTAAGTTTAAAGTGCCCTTCTAAAAGAGCATCTGCATCCATATATATTTTTTTAACATTCATTATTAAACCTTTAAAATTTCAGCTTCTTTATCTTTTAAGATGCCCTCAATTTTTGTAGTGTATTTATCTGTTATTTTCTGAATATTTTCTTGTGCAGATTTAGATTCATCTTGTGTGATTTCTTTCTCTTTTTCAAGTTTTTTGATTTTATCGTTTGAATCACGTCTATCATTTCTGGTAGAGACTTTTGCGTTTTCACCCATAGTTTTCATTTTCTTTACAGAATCTTGACGTTGCTCAACTGTCATAGGAGGGAAAAAGAGTTTAATCAAATCACCGTCATTATTTGGGTTAACCCCAATATTTGCAGCATTTATTGCACTCTCTATATCAGATAAAAGATTTTTTTCCCAAGGATTAATTACAATAGTCGTTGCATCGGCTGCTAAAACAGAACCAACTTGATCAAGTGGTGTAGGAGTTCCATAGTAGTCAATTTTCACATTATCTAAAACAGAGGTAGTTACCTTCCCCGTTCTTAGTGTTTTGAAATCTCTTTGCATATGTTCAATGCTTCCTTGCATTTTCTCTTCACATTCATTAAATATTTCGTTTAACATTCTATTTTCTCCTTTTTGTAATCTATTTTGAGCTATTTGTTTCTTTAGCGGCAGGGGCAGCGGGAGCCACAGGTGCAGCAACATTTGTTGTAGGTGTCATCTCGTCAACTACTGATGACTGTGCAGATTGAGAGTACATATAGCCTAATGTTATTGTATTTACAACAAATAAAAATCCAATAGTAAATGTAGCTTTTGCCAAAAAGCTATTTGGACCTTTTGCTCCAAAAACAGATTCATTTGAGCCACTGTACGCTCCAAGACCGATACTTGAACTTTTTTGTAAAAGTACAGCGATAACTAAGATAACAACCAACACTATTTGGATTATAAGTAAAAGACTTGTAGTCATATATAATTTCCTAAATTAAAGTGGCGAATTATATCTAAAAAATCTTATATTATCAAACTCTAAAAAAGAGGGTATAATTAGAGAGAAAAAATAAAAACTCTTTTTAAGGCTAAAAAATGAAAAATTTGAAAATTGTTGCGTTAATTTTTATTCTGCTTTTAGCAGTTTTATTTGTTTTTATGCAAAATGAAGAAAAGTCACCTGCTAGTAAAAAACCTATTATAGGTGTAACGACATTTGCACTCTATGATATGACCAAATGCATTGCAGGTGGAACGGTAACGGTAGTGAATATTTTACCTTTTGGTGTTGATCCCCATAGTTTTGAGCCTACACCCAGGCTTATGACAAGTATAGAAAAAAGTTCATTGTTAATTTACAGTGGTGCCGGACTTGAACCGTGGATACATGGTTTTAAGTTTAAACACAAAGCTGTAAATATGAGTAAATATGTCAAACTCCGAAAATTACGGGCTGATGAAATTGAAAAAAATGATGGACATGAGGAACATCATCACAATGGCATAGATCCTCACTATTGGCTTGATTTTAACAATATGCAAATAGCAGCAAAAGTCATCACAAAAGAGCTTATAGCCTTACAACCGGGAGAAAAAGCACTTTATATAAAACACAGAGATAACTATATACGTAGGTTGCAAAAATTAGATGAAGAGTACAAAAAAGGACTTTCTGAGTGCAAGAAAAAGAGTGTTGTAGTGAGTCATAATGCATTAGGATATTTAGCAGACAGATATGGTTTTCATGTAGAATCACTTACCGGACTTTCCCCCGAGGCAGAACCAAGTGCACAAGCAATTAAAAGAATTTTCCAAGATATTCATAAACAAGGAATAGAAACTATTTTTTATGAAAATTTTGTGAATGACAAGGTAACAAAAACAATCGCTAAAGATGCAAACATTTCTGTAGATGTTTTTCAGCCTTTGGGAAATATTACAGCTGATGAAGCAAAAGAAAAACTAGGTTATATAGATATAATGCAAGAAAATCTTAAAAAACTTTCTAAGGCACTTATGTGCAAATGAAATATGAACTACCCATTTTTGATGTAAAACATCTTAATTTTCTTGTCCGTGGGCAAAAAATTCTCTCAGATATTTCGTTTGAAATATTTGAAGGAGAGTATATTGCCATTATAGGGCCAAACGGTGGTGGCAAAACAACATTGATTCGTATGCTCTTAGGTTTAGAAACACCAACAACAGGCGAAATTAAAATCTTTGGAAAAAAACTAAGAGCTTTTAAAGAGTGGTATAAAATAGGCTATGTCCCACAACGTGCTACGCTTGTTGATGAAAATTTTCCGGCAACTGTTGAAGATATTGTAAAAATGGGTCGAATTGCTAAAAGGGGCATATTCGCAGGCGTAAGCAGTGAAGATAGAGAAATGGTAGAAGATGCCATGATAAAAATGGACATTATTAATTTAAGAGAGAAAATGGTTGGAACGCTTTCAGGTGGACAACGACAACGTGTGATGATAGCGAGAGCTTTAGCATCTGCTCCAAAAATCCTTATTTTAGATGAACCAAATACAGGTGTAGATATGCTCTCTCAACAGAGATTTTATACACTTCTTGCAAAACTTAATAAAGAAGAAAATATCACTATTCTTTTTATCACACATGATGTTGGCGTGATAGCAGATGATATTGGACGTCTTTTTACTATCAATGAAAAAGCAATAATTTGTAATGATCCAAAAAAAACGCTTAGTTGCGAAGAAGTAAGCGATTTATATGGCATAAATGCTCACGCACTTTATAATCACAAACATGAGCATCAACAATAAATGGAAGGAATGCAATGAGTGAAATGCTCTCTTATGATTTTATGCAACGAGCTTTTGTAGCAGGTCTGTTTATTGCGATACTGGCTTCAATGAGTGGAACCTTTGTTGTACTCCGCCGTTATTCTCTTATGAGTGAAACGCTAGCCCATTCTGCCCTTGTAGGTGTTGCAGTAGGACTTGTCGCCGGTTATAATCCTTTATGGATGGCTGTAGTTGTTGCCATTGCTTCTGCTTGGCTTATTGAGTATTTACGAAGTACTTTTTCACTTTATAGTGATGCTATCCTTGCCATAATGCTCTCAGGATCACTCGCGATTGCTGTTATTATAGTCTCTTTAGGTGGCGCATTTAACAACTCATTATTTTCGTATCTGTTTGGTTCTATATTGTCTGTAACAGATGAAGATGTTCAAACTATTGTTATTTTTGGTACGCTTTCTTTACTTTTTTTACTCTTATTTGCTAAAGAGCTTTATTTTATCGCTTATGATGAAGAAGTCGCCCGAACAAGCGGCATAAAAGTAAAATTTCTAAACTTTTTACTTGTTACTGTGGTAGCTATTATCATTGCTCTCTCCATTCGTGTAGTTGGAAGTTTGCTCATTGGTGCATTGATGGTTATACCGACAGTAGCAGCCTTGCAGTATAGAGTCGGTTTTAGAAATACTATGCTAATTTCGCTCTTTTTTGCTCTATTTAGTGTTGTATTTGGTATGAGTCTTTCTTACTACTATTCTCTTCCTTCAGGGGCTACAATAGTCCTCTCTATTATTGTTATTTTTATTATTTCGCTAATTATAAATAAAAAATGAAAATAAGCTCAGAATTTTCCAAGTATGCATCGCATTATGGTTTTTATAATGTTATTCAGCAAAAGGTAGCAGATAAACTACTCTCTGTTATCAACTCACAGCCAAAATTTATTTTAGACCTAGGCTGTGGTAGTGGGGCATTGGCAGAAAAAATTTCTTGGAAATATACCAAGCTTATGGCAGTTGATTTTGCACCGGGCATGTTGGAATTGCATCCAAAATCAGAAAAAATTGAGTGCATGTATGGAAACTTCAATGATAGAATGCTTTTTGAATCTTTACACGAGTACAAATTTGATTATATTCTTTCCGCTTCTGCTTTGCAGTGGGCAAATAATTTAGAAATAGTCTTTGAGCAGTTACAAATGTTTCATACCCCTGTAGCTCTTGCAATTTTTACAGCAAATACATTTCATACGCTTTATAAAACGGCAGGATTAGAGCCTTTGTTATGTGATGCAGATAAAATTAATG
>JALUXS010000010.1 GCA_027013185.1 Sulfurimonas sp. | reverse complement strand
AGCAACAATGTCCAAAGAAGAAAAAGCAATAGTGCTGTTGGAAATTTATAAGCAGTCGAATCATTTAGCTTTATTAATATTTGATTACTTATTTAAAATAAATCCGAAGCTTGCCTGGGAAAATATTGACAGCTCAAAAAGTGAACTTCTGACAGAACTTTTTTGGAGATGTGATTCAAAAGATTTGAATTTGGATATAATTACAAAGAATGGCTATTTGAGAGAGATTTACACTGCTCGCGGTGATGTGAAATTTGTCAACGATAGTAGAATATTTGAACTGGATGTATTGATTAAACTGAATAAAAAAGCGAATGCAACACTCAGTTTTGAGTATGTATGCGAAGAGTGTAAGGGAACGTATCCATTTTCATTTAATCGCTGTAGTTCGTGCCATGCTATTGACTCAGCAAGGGTCGAATATAGCTTAAGTAAAGATTATATTAAGGAATTTAGTGAAGAAAATAACTCTTTTCAGTGATGGTAGTGCTCTTGGAAATCCAGGCCCTGGTGGATATGGTGTAATATTACGTTATGGAGAGAGTGAAAAAGAGCTCTCTGGTTTTGAAGAGCATACGACAAATAATAGAATGGAACTTAAAGGTGTTATAGAAGGTTTACGGGCTTTAAAAGAGCCTTGTGAGGTTTCTGTCATTTCAGATTCATCGTATGTAGTCAAGGGTATAAACGAATGGCTTATAAACTGGATAAAAAGAAATTTTAAAAAAGTAAAAAATCCGGATTTATGGAAAGAATATATAGAAGTTTCAAAACTACATAAAATAGATGCTATCTGGGTAAGAGGGCATGATGGACATGAAGAGAATGAAAGATGTGATGTTTTGGCGAAAGAGGCGGCACAAGTAGCAAAAGATAGGTTAACATAGAAAAATGAGGTTATTATGCATAAAAATGTAAAAACATTAGAAAAAAAATTAAAATATGAATTTAAAGACAAAAAGCTCATTATCGAAGCGCTGACACATAAAAGTTATAAACAGCCCTACGATAATGAGCGATTAGAATTTTTGGGAGATGCTGTACTTGACTTAGTAGTAGGTGAGTATCTTTTTAAAAAATTTCCTACATCTGATGAGGGGAAATTATCAAAAATTAGAGCATCCTTAGTAAACGAAATAGGTTTTAATAAGCTTGCTTGTGCTTTGAACTTAGGTGATTATATATTCCTTTCAAATGCGGAAGATAATAATGGTGGACGTGAAAAGTCATCATTACTTTCAAATGCTTTTGAGGCAATAATGGGAGCAGTTTATTTAGAAGCTGGTTTAAAAGAAGTTGAACGGATTACTATTGATTTAATAGAAGAGAATCATGAAGAAATTTCACTTGATTCATTGTTTCGAGATTTTAAAACAACACTTCAAGAGTTAACACAGGCAAGGTTTGGCATTACACCAGAATACAAGGTGCTGGCTTCACGTGGACCTGATCATAAAAAAGAGTTTGAAGTAGGTGTTTTTATAGAAAATAAAGAGTATGCAAGAGCGAGTGGGAAAAGTAAAAAAATTGCACAACAAGAGGCGGCGAGAGTTGCTGTTGATGTATTAAATAAGGAAAAATAGTGAATAGTTTTGGTATGAAGTTGCGGTTTTCAACATTTGGAGAATCTCATGGAAAGGCTATAGGATGTTTACTTGATGGGGTACCTGCTGGATTAGAAATAGATGAAGCCTATATTCAAAGCGAATTAGATCGTAGAAAACCCGGTAAAAGTGAGTTTGAAACAGCAAGAAAAGAGGCTGATGAAGTAGAAATTTTAAGTGGCGTATTTGAAGGAAAAAGTACCGGTACTCCGATTGCTATGATTATATATAATACAAATCAAAAGTCAAAAGATTATACAAATATTAAAGATGTTTTTCGCCCTGGTCATGCTGATTTTACCTATTTTCATAAATACGGCATAAGAGACTACAGAGGGGGAGGGCGTAGCTCTGCACGAGAGACAGCTGCTCGAGTTGCTGCAGGTGCAATTGCAAAATTAATGCTTCAAGAGCTTGGTATTACGGTGCTGAGTGGTATTAGTGAAGTTGCCGGTATTCGTGCGGATAAGTTTGAGTATGAGTATGCCAAAAGCAGTATTATATATGCACTGGATAAAGACAAAGAAGCATTACAAAAAGAGGCAATACTCGCGGCAAAAAATAAACATGATTCTGTTGGTGGTGTTTCTCGTGTTATTATAAAGGGAGTTCCTATTGGTTTAGGAGAGCCACTGTATTATAAGCTTGATGGCGTACTCGGAGATGCTATGATGGGAATTAATGCGGTAAAAGCTGTAGAAATAGGGGACGGTATTTTAAGTTCACATGTCTTGGGATCGCAGAATAATGATGCAATTCGTGCAGATGGATTTGAATCAAATCATGCTGGTGGAATATTAGGCGGTATAAGCAATGGAGATGATATCGTGCTAAATGTTTACTTTAAACCAACACCTTCAATCTTTCAAGAACAGCACACAATAACAACAGCCAATGAAGAGCTTGATTTTTCACTCAAAGGTAGACATGACCCTTGCGTTGCTATTCGCGGAACAATAGTTTGTGAAGCGATGGCTGCTTTGGTTATAGCAGATATGCTACTATTAAATATGGGTTCGAAGATGGATGGAGTATTGGGGTACTATAGCTAAATTTGATTTTAAAATCTATGTTGTTCAAATTATTATTTCTTTTGTGTATAATTGCATAATAATATATTATACAGGAGTATTCTTTGAATCTTAAAAGTTTTTTGTTTGAATATGGAGCTAAAGTTCCCGGTTATGACATTACAGTCATTAATGAGAGAGAAGCAAGAGCAGCAGCAGGCATCCTTTTTGGCTTAGGAATGATGGTTATTTTTGTCGGTATTGGATATGGACATATTATTGTTGCCCGTGTTTATCTTGCATTTTTATTTGTAGATTTTACTGCACGTATGTTAAGTCCCAATTATTCGCCTTCTTTATTATTAGGGAAGTTTGTTGTCCGTAATCAAAAACCAGAGTATGTAGGCGGCTTACAAAAACGATTTGCATGGACACTTGGCTGGCTTATTTCATTGCCAATGATGTGGTGGTTTGTCTTAAATTGGGAAATTACTTTTTATAAGGTTATGGTCTGTGTACTATGTCTTAGTTTAATGTTTTTAGAAGGGGCATTTGCCATTTGTGTTGGATGTATGATTTATAAACTAATTTTAAGAGAAGATCCTCAACATTGCCCAGGTGGAGCTTGTGAAATACGTCGACGTGAGCCAATTCAAACTTTTAATCCTATTCAAGGTAGTATTGCCATAATTACTATTGTTGCACTTACAAGTGGAATTTATCTCTTTTTAGCAAAAACAGAATCAAAAACATTCTTTGGACAATTTTTACATGATGCAGTTTTAACTAAAACACAACTGAAGAAAGAAGAAGATCAAAAATATCAAAAAGAAATAAATAAAGAATTTGAGAATGATAATTTCTAAACTCTAACTTTTTCTATAAAAGGTATGTATGCATACCTTTTATTCTTCACTCATTTCCTTAAGAATATTCACAATCATCCCCTCAGCTTCTTTTAATGGCTTAATGGATTTTTGATCTCTTATATTAAGAGTAGTTATCCAATTGTCAACACCTAAAAAGCCCATATGCATTATTTTTTCATCTTTCTTCTTATAGAGGTAAAATGAACATGGAGCCCAAGCACCTGCTTCTGGATGAAGTTTGGAAACAGGATAAATTACGTCAAATTTACAAATTGAATATGTATGGAAAAAATCATATTCGTGAAAGTTGTGATCATCAAAAATTTCTTCTTGAACATTCGTGTAGTTAGGCAGTAAAAAACCTAATGGTTCTAATTCACCTTCAAATTCCGCTTCAAAATCGTCTATAAAGTCTTCAACAGGGACATCATCAGCTACTTTTGCGGTCATATCTATTGCAAATGATTTATGTGGAAATTTGGCACTGTAGTCTAAATCTTTAAAATGTCCATTTGGTAGTGCTTTTGTAAGGGCTTTTTTGATAAGTCTTGCATAAGCTATTAAATCTGGATTAGACTTTGGAACGCCTGTGGCTCTAGACATTGCATTGATAGTTAAAGTCGAAATACTCATATTCTGATTCTTATCTTCCCAGATAGACATTGTTAAAGGTGTTAAAGCTCCGAATTTAGGATACTTTTTTAGAATTTTATAACTAAGGTCATTATTTACGAACATGGCAAGATTATATATTTTATAATGTACTTTACCAAACCTACTTTTAAACGGTTTGTTCATGTCATTGTTTCCAGGGACACTCAAACCAACTGATTCAAATGTATCTTCTATCGTTTTTGCGGTAATTTTCCCATCTTTGTTAGGCGTTGTATATACTTGAACATCTTGAGACTTTTTAGGCGTAGCCGGTACAGACTTAAAAGCACTGCAACCAACTATTAAGAATGCTGTCAATACAGCAAAAACTAATGAATATGTTTTTTTCACATCTTCTCCTTGTATTAGGACTTGTATGATGTAACTTTATCATTAGTTTTATATAAATAATATTAATAAATCTATATATTTATAATATCACCTATTTTGATTGTTGAAGGACCACTTATAATTTTTGCAAATATACCTCTATCGTTTTTTAGAAGTTTTGGTAGTTTTGAATTGATGGTTGTAAGCCCTTTGCAGAGTGTACAATTCTGTGTTATTTCTAAAGTTGTATTACCAATAGTTAATTTTTCCCCTGCCTTTAAGTGATAAGGATTAATATCTATTAAAATATTTTCACCTAGGGTACCTTCAGATAAATTTATATTTTCATTTAATGCCATATCGTAACTTTGCATGGATGTGATTAAAATAGCTCTTTGATTGTTTTTATTATAAAATTTATCATTGACAATTCCATTCTCATCAGCATTAATTTGTTCTATTGTGACTCTAGTTTTATCTTTATCATTTTTTGTAATGAATAATTTTAAAACTTTACCTTGTAGTTTTTTTTTCATCTATTTTTTTGCTCATTGCTTGTATTTATTGTAGTTGTTTGTATAATTATGAAATTGAGAGAGTAGTGGATAACAGAATTGTTATCCACCAAAAAAAAGCTAAAATTATTTGATTTTAGCTTTTCCTTTGTAAGTTTTTCCATGATTGTTCATTGCAACAAGTTCAATTTTATCTTTTTTCGCGCCAATACCTTTAAATTCAAATTTAAAGATAGGGTTTTTAGATAAGAATTGAGAAGTTGAAAAGTCAGCTACTATTTCACCATTTAAAGTAGCACTTAAGTGAGTAATGAAATCTGCATTATCTTTGCTTCCAGTCTTTTTTAGAGCCATATTTGGTGTCATTGATGGATTTTTAATCAACAATTTAACTTTAACTACACCATTTTTTAATTTTGCTTTTGCTTTAATTCCAGCCATTTTATTTCCTTAATAAGTTATTTTAATTATTTAATTTTATGATGTAAAAGAATTAACCTTCACATCCACCAAGTGCAACATCTAAAGTTTTTTGAGCAGCATAGAGCTTGCCACCATTCCCTTGTGCTACGATTGTAATAGTTCCAGATGAAGCCATTTTAATTTTGATAGAGTATTTATTTACACTATATTTATTTACATCTATAACTAGTACAGCGGCTTCAGGATTAGCATTTTGGAATACTGCAATACTTTTTACATCTTTTTGTGTTGAGAAATCAACAGGAATAGCACCACCATTACTAGCAACATCAGGAGCTTTTAGTTTTACACCTTCCATAGTTAAAGAGTTTGAACCATAAAGTGCTTTAATAGCACTCATTACACCCTCTTCAGTCACCTTAGTACCATTCATTACATTCTTAGTCGTCCATACAGCTGGATTTGATTTTCTAAAATCTGCTGCTCTTACACTTGCAGGTACAACAGCTAAAGCTAATGCACCTAAAGTCATACTTAAAAATTTTCTTCTTTCCATGTTATTATCCTTTTGTTTTATTTACTTTGATTGACAATATAGTCAACAACTAATTTGAAGTCAGCGTCTGAAAGACTTGACCCACCTTTTGGAGGCATACCATTTATACCTTTAATACCATTTTTGTAAACATCATTCATGCCTTTTGCAATATATGGTGCCCAATCTGCTTTACTTCCGAGTACTGGAGCACCCATACCTTCTGCACCATGACACATGGCACAGTTTGCAGTATATGCTTTTTTGGCATTAAAAGCCGTATTTTTCACTTTCGGTAAATCTTTTACATTTGAAAGAGGTGGGTGGAAGTCGTGAATTCCTCCATTTTTAATATAGACTACTTTCGCAGTTGGCTCTTGACAATTTTTCATGCATCTTGATGCTGGATTTTTAACATCATATGTTTGTCCACCAAAGTTTTTAGGGTTAGCATAAAACTTACGTACATTTTCAGGACCATTTGGACCGTCAATATTAGGCTCAAATCCATTTCTATTTGGCATTTTAACGTCTAATAATTTCTTACGATTAAGCACATAATCGTCATCCACTTCTACACCATCTATTTTCATTTCATTTGCATTCAATATAAATGCTACTAAAGAGTATACCTCATCATCTGTTAATGAACCTGTCATTGGATGTGGCATTGCATCTTTAATATACCAAAATAGTGTAGTTACATGTGGCCAGTAAGAACCAAATACACGTACCGGACCATCATCATTTGGTTTAATTCTTTGGTTTGTTAATGTTTTATGCAAGTCATAAGCATTTCCTTTTGCTAATGATGGGTAACCACCCCCACCTGAACCAAAGTCACCATGACACATTGTACATTTCGCATCATAAATATCAGAACCTTCATCTGCAGTTCCATGACCTTCAGGAAGACCAGTTCCATCAGGCATTATATCTGTATTCCATGCATCATACTCTGCTTTTGTAGGAGTACGGCCATATTTTACATCTGCACCATGTGCATTTGTATTTACATCATACGAGCTTGTTTTTCCATTTTCAACAGGATACGATACTCCACCATCAATAGATGCTTTTACAGCAGCATCTGAATTTGTTGGGGAAGCATTCTCCATGCATGCTGATAATCCTAATGATAATACAGCAGCTGCAGAGATTGAAATTAATAATTTTTTATTTATTTTCAACATTATTACGCCTCTCCTTTAATAAATAACGGGCCTTTGCCTTTACGATCTAATTGTGAACGTATTTCAACGTGAGTTATTTTTCCGTCTTTTTCAACTTTCCATGTTTCAACTGCATTTCTGTGATAAACAGCTTCTACACCCACAACTAAAGTCTCTTGATCAATAGTTGGTTGAATATCTCCATTGTCATCTCTTGCACGAGAAGCAAGAATTAATTCTTGGCCTTTCTTATATGTATGCATATAACTCCAACGAGTCCAACATTTTGGAAGTACTAAACCTTTGAGTTTTGCTTCAACATAGTTTTTTCCACCGTCAAATGATATGTCAACACCAGTGATTGTACCCATACCAGACCATGCAAGTCCTTCAATTTCTACAATATCACCGTCTTCTAAATCAGTCCAATCAATTTCCGGAGATGGAGAAGTAACAGTAGAGTTTACTTCATTTGCATAGAAGTGTTGGATTGCTTTTCCCGTTGGTTTAAGAACTGTATATTTAGAAGTTTCTTCTTTACAATACCATGGTTCACTAGCAAAATCTAAACGTCTTAGCCATTTTACACATAAGTTACCTTCCCAACCAGGAACGAGTAAACGAATCGGATATCCTTGCTCAGGACGTAGTGCTTCACCATTTTGTCCCCAGACAATCATTGCATCATCCCAAACTTTATCCATTGGAATTGTACGACCCATTTTAGAAGAGTCTCCACCTTCAGCAAGCATCCATAATGCTTCTTTTTTGACACCTAAGTCTTTAAGAATATCTTTTACATAAACACCGGTCCACTCTGCACAAGACATAAAGCCTTTTGCAAATTGTAAAGAGTTATATTGTGGACCTCTCCACTCTTGTCCACCATTTGCCGGGCACTCAATAAAGTGAGTACGTGTGACACTAGGGTAACGCTTAAGTTGTTTCATTGTAAGAACAAGAGGTTTCTCAACCAAACCTGTTATCATAAGTCTATGCTCATTTGGATCTATATGTGCAACCCCACCGTGAGAACGACTAAAAAATAAGCCATTTGGTGTGATAATTCCACTTAAATCTTGAAGAGGAGTAACAGCAATAGATGCTCTGAAGTTACCAGATGCTAGTAGTTTTGTATATCTTCTTGTTACATTATGCTCATATTTTGACGGCATACCATAAAGGTTTTTACTTACAGGATCTCCCCATTTTGTTCCCCACGGTGTAGGTTTTAAAATGGCAGGATCACCTGCTTCTTCTGATGCCAGCAGAGATGTTCCAGCAAGTGCAGTTACAGATAATGCAGCTGTTTTTCTGAAAAAGTCTCTTCTGCCAATACTTGTGTTATCTACATTCTTTTTTGTAGAAGCCAAGTCTAGTTGAGATTTTTTTATATCCACAATTTTCTCCTTTGTAAGTTTTCATTTTTTTAATATTTAAATATATTACTATGTTTTTTTGGTAATACAAATTGTTTACGAAATTATATTATGCCATCTTATACTTAATTACAAATATAAGATAAAGGTTATTATACAAGATTATGAGATAAAAATGTGATATTGTCTTCATAAATAAACTAAAAAGTTACTTATCGAAACATAAATAATTTATAATTATAAGTAATATCTTTATAAGTAATTTATATGATAAGTAAAAATTATTATGTATAAATCACTTTTTTATTATCCCAAGTAGAATATAATTATCACTTGATTTCTCAATGAGAAACGGAATTCTAAATCCTTGATGCTCTACATCTTTTATATTCTCATCATTAAAATAAATAGAAGATTTATATTTCTTCGCCTTTGTTGGAATATTTATAATGATTGTGTCTAAATACATTTTAAAACTTTTAGTTGCAGCAAAATCTTCTTTTGCAAAATTTTCCAATATTTTTTTGAGTTGTTTTTCAAAAAGTTCAGTACATAATATTTGCATTATCTTTTTTGAGCCTCTAAATATCTTGTAAGTTCTTGTGAACATGGATAAAACTCTTTTACCGAGTTTTTATCCTGTTGATACATTTCTAATTCTTTTTGTAACTCTTGTATAATTGTATCTATAGTATCTACAGATATGTTATTCGTTTGTATGCTTTTCATCTTCTTCACAACCTATTTTTTTACATGTTGTTTTTGCTATGGAAGACATTTTTTTCTGAATAAGTCCAACTTTTTCATCATCATCAGCCATATCAAAATCTTCATCACTTGAGATGTATTTTGTCAACTGTGTCATTTGGAATGGATTTCCATGTTCATATACAATTTCACCACCATGTTTTCCTTGAAGAAAAGTCACTGCCATAACTACAATTGTAAGTAAAATACCAAAAATTTGGATACTGCTTTTTTTCATTTTGCACCCAATTATTTGTATAAGTGCAACAAGTGTCATAGCAATGGCAAGGTATCGACCAAGATTTCTGTGCTCTAGCAGTTCAGCTTTACCGGCAGCATCAAGATAGTTGTAAATTTCAGGACCGGCAACCTTTTCTCCTGTGTACCAAACACCTATCATTGCAAGTGCTGCAACAAGAGCCGTTCTTGCGGAAATTTTGGACATTGTTTCTGTTTTATTAATCATATAAGCAATTCCAAAGGCAGAAGCAACCAATGGCAAAATCATAGCAAAATGTACTGTAGCTGGGTGTAGTATCATAAATAAATCCTTTTGATAGTAAAGTGATAAAAATTATATAACAACATTCAAAATATTTTTTTAATTAAATATAATAAATTATTATTTTAAGATGATATTTATCTTATTTCTTGTCGATTGCATCTTTAGCTGATTTGATTGCATTTCCAAGTGCTACTTTTGCAACGCCCCATGCCTGTATACCCATTCTCTTTGCTTCTTGTGCTTTTGGTGAATGCAGTGCAAAATCTGCCTTTTTAACGGCTATTTTTGCAAAATTGGAAAATTTATCTTTTATAACATCTGCCGTCTCTTTGGAAATTAACACTAACTCTTCAAGATCATAACGCATAGCCTGATTGAGTTCAACAAGAATTTTACGAATCACCTGAGAACTTTGAGAAGCCTGAGTAATAATTATTTGAGAAAAGAGCGTATCTGTCTGATTGAGATCCTCAATAATAGTGTCATAATCCTCAATAAGTATATGGTTTGCTTCCACAGGAGTAAAAGCGAGTCTTTGTTTAAATCTGTCAATAGATTTAACAAGCCCACTTCGCATACCTTTGAGGGTAGCAGATAAAATTTCTTCTGCTCTTGTAGGTGTTGCTTCGGCAATATCAATAGTAGTAGCAAGTATAGTAGAAAGAATTTTTCTGACTCTGATGGTATTAAGAGAACCCTCTTTGATAGATTCATAACTAATCTCTTTAATAATTTCTCTAATAGAGTTACTTACATCACCGTCTGTATCTTTTTCCAAAGTAGTAATAATGGCCGATTCCACCATTTCACTGAGAATATCATATAAATCAATGGACTGTAATTTAATTTGATGCAGTGCATGCAGGGCTTTTTCATTATTTTGTACTTTATCTTCTATAGTATTAAATACTTCGTACTTTGCTATCTGCAGTTCATCATATTTTTTATCTAGGCTTCGTTGTAGCGCCTCTTTCTGGGCTAAAAGCCCTTCTACATCTTCTGTGAGTTTTTGAGTCTCTTGTGTTATAAAGGTATTTGTAAGTGTCTTCATTTCATTAAGAGATAAGGTGTCAGGATTGATTTTTGCATCTTTTAAAGCATGCTCAACTCGCTTTTGTATACTTTTAAATCTGTGACTGTATACATTTTGCAGTAGTGTTTCTAATTTTTCAGTGTCCATAGTTTATCTCCTAAAGTACCATTTTTATATCTTGATGTTTTTTTAAAGCATCATAGATGAATTTTCTATCGTCTTCATTGTGAACAAGTAAATCAAGGTTCATACTTACATATTTTCCGGTTTTTGAGTTGTTTGAATGTGTCAGCTTATGCTCTCTGTCTTCAATCACTTCTTTGATTGCACCCTTAAGAGCTTCTTCTTCACTTGCTATTACTTTGTAACACCAATTACATGGGTACTCTAGTACTAACTCTTTTCCTGCAAGTTTATCGTTTAAAGTTTCCACTTTTCCCTCCTGATTTTGATTCAAGTTGCACATTACGTATTATCATACCCTTATCAATTGCTTTTACCATATCATAAATCGTTAAAAGTCCTATGCTTACTCCGGTAAGTGCTTCCATCTCAACACCTGTCTGTCCGGTAAGTTTCGCTGTTACCGTAAGTTTAAAACCAGGGAGCTCTGAGAGTTCATCAACATCACAGTTAATACCGCTTAAATTCAGAGGATGGCACATTGGAATTAAATCGCTTGTTCTTTTTACCCCCATAATAGCTGCAATAACAGCGGTTTGTAGAACAGGCCCTTTTTTTGTTTTTTCGCTAACAATTGCATCATAAGCATCTTGGCTCATTTTAATGATACCACTTGCTACTGCTACTCTTGTTGTATCGCTTTTATCACTTACATCAACCATTTTAGGTCTTTGATTTTCGTCAAGATGGGTTAAATTCATTTTGTATTTTCTCTTTAATATTAAATTGTCGTGCTATATTATAGCAAAGTGCTGTTAATAATGACGAAGAATTTCAAGTGCTTTTTTATAATCTTTCGGATGATTCATATTTAAGAAAGGTTTTGAGTCTGGAAAGTAGACGTAGGTAGTTTTTGATTTTTTTAGAAGAAAACCGAGTTTATGATTATTTTCTTTAAGCATTGTTAAAAAATTATTTTGTAATTTTTTTGTATAGATACCACATAAAGGATGGGCACCTTCCTCTGTTTTTGCAATGATTGCATCAGCATCAATATTGTCTGCAAACATAATTTTTTGTATCTCTTTTTGTGTGATAAAAGGAGTGTCAACACTTAAAGCAAAGAACTTCTTTACATGTAAGGTATTAAATGCGGTTACAAAGCCGAGGGTAGGAGCAAAAACGGTAGAAGATTTGTCATCTTCTATAAAGTTTGCAAAAAAATTAAATTTTGATTTGTCTTTACAGGAGATATAAACTGTTGTAAAGACTTTTGAAAGTCTTGTGTATTGATACTCTGCAAGTGTGTCAAATCCGGCGAATGGCAGAAGTGCTTTGTCTTCTCCCATTCTCGAACTTTTTCCACCTGCAAAGATGACACAGGGAATATCAAGCATTTAATTTCTTGTAAGTTCTGCTTCAATGCGTCTGTTTTGTGCACGACCCGCAGCTGTTGCATTGTCTGCTACAGGGTTAGCTTCACCCCTGCCTAAAGCTTTGAGTTGTGATGCATCAACACCTCTTTCTTCAAGTGCTTTTACTACCGCTTGGGCTCTTCTTTGTGAAAGTTTTTTGTTATAACTTGCACTTCCTCTGCTGTCTGTGTAGCCAACTATTTTTGCACTGTAGTTTTTATATGTTGTTAAAAAATCAGCATATTTGTCTAATTCTTTGCCTGACATAGCAACAATATCTGCAGAGTTATTTGCAAAATTAATATGTAAATTAGCAGTTGCAGGGCAGCCGTCACTGTTTACCGCTTCACCGACAGGAGTATTTGGGCAAAGGTCCTTGGAATTTACAATACCATCTTTATCAACATCTAAATCAATTTTACAGCCATTTCCATCAACTTTAGTATTTGCGGGAGTATTTGGACATCTGTCAAAATTATCATTAATTCCATCTCCATCACTATCTTTAACGATAACAACTTTTTCTTTAATAACAGGCTTTTGCACAACAGGCTCTTGCGCGATTTCTTTTTGTTTCTTTGCTCCAAAAGAGTAAGTAAGACCTATAAGTGCTATGAAATTATTATCTGCATTACTGTTATGTGCGTTGCTAACTTTGGCAAGATACATCGCTTCTGCTTTAAATGCCCAAGAAGGTGTTAAAGGTACTTTCAAGCCTGCTCCTGCATCAAGTACAGCACCATTTTCATTATAGTTTGTGACTTCACTGCTTACAAATTCATAACCAAGACCGGCTTTAGCAAATGGAGTCAAGCTCCCAATCTTGTCAAAAGAGTAGACACCGTTAAGTAGTGTTCGTGTAATAGCTGTGTTTCCCTGTCCATCATACTCAGCATTTGGAGAGTATAAAACAGATAATTCGGGAGATATTTTAGAATCTTCAAGATTATATTGTAATTCTGCAGCACCTAAGTAGTGCCCTTTATCCTCGAGGCCAATATTGCCTTCAGCTGCGTTATAGCCAAGCATTGGAGAGATTTCATATTTGTAATCACTCGCCTGTGTAAGTGTACCTGCTAGCAGGAGCGAGAGAAATAATCTTGTTTTCATATATTGTCCTTTAATTGTGATGCATAATTATAACAAAATTATCTTGGATCTGTTATATATCCTGTTATGGCCGATGCAGCAGCGACTGCGGAGTTTGCCAGATATACTTTAGATGAACGGCTTCCCATGCGACCTACAAAGTTTCTGTTTGTAGTAGAAATAGCTACTTCATTGTCACCGAGTATTCCCATATAACCACCAAGACAAGCACCACATGTAGGGTTACTTACTACACCGCCGGCATCTACGATAATGTCAATATATCCCAAGTGATTTGCTTGACGAAGTATTTGTTGTGTTCCCGGAGTTACGATGAGACGCACATCAGGATGTACTTCTTTGCCTTTTAAAATTTCGGCTGCCACTTTTAAATCTGCCAAACGTCCATTTGTACAGCTTCCTATAAATGCCTGATCAACTTTAATTTTATCGGATACTGCTTGATTTACAGAATGTCCGTTTGATGGTAAAAACGGGTAGGCGATAACAGGATCAAGATTGGCAACATCAATTTCCAAAATTTGTGCATACTCGGCATCTTCATCTGAATGATGTATACGAGGTTCACGTGCGAGATTTTTATCTGCCAAAAATTCTGCTGTAATATCATCATAGGCTACAATACCGTTTTTTGCACCGGCTTCAATCGCCATATTACACATTGAAAATCTATCATCCATTGTTAAATACTCTACTGTAGAACCTGTAAACTCCAGTGTTTTGTATAAAGCACCGTCAACACCGATTAAACGGATGATTTCTAAGATAATATCTTTTCCTGTTGTATATTTTCCAGGTTTTCCTGAAAGTACAACTTTGATAGACTCAGGAACTTTAAACCAGTTGCCACCGCTTATCATTGCGAAGGCAAGGTCTGTTGAGCCCATACCTGTTGAAAATGCCCCTAAAGCTCCATGCGTACATGTATGCGAATCTGCACCAATGATAACATCACCCGGAACAATAAGCCCTTTTTCAGGTAAAAGAGCATGTTCAATGCCCATATCGTGTTCATCAAAAAAGTTTTTTAGATTGTACTTTTTTGCAAAATCACGAGAGATTCTTGCCTGATTTGCAGATGCTATGTCTTTTGCAGGAATGAAGTGATCTAAAACAATAGAAAAACCATCCGGATTTGCCAGTTTTTGAGCACCGCTATCTTCGAATGCTTTAATTGAAATAGGTGTGGTAATATCATTTCCGATGACCATATCAATATCACAGCGGATAATTTCGCCCGCTTTTACATCACGACCAATATGTTGAGAGAATATTTTTTCAGTTATAGTTTGACCCATTATTAATAGCCTTTATATGAATAATTAATTGTGCGATTATAGCATAAGAGATTTAAAGTTGATATTTAATGGCTTTTTTCGTAAATTCAATTGAACAAAAAAACATTGCTATAAAAATAGGATTGAATTTTATTTTATTATCATCAAATGTATCAAAAACCTTAAAATTAAAGCCTTCTCCGTCATTTGGATTTTGTGGTGTAATTATAAACTCTAATGGGGCAAGTGCTTTGGACATATTGAGTATATTTTTTGTTATTTTACTATTTTGTTCATTGAGAATATTAAAATCTTTTTCTTGAGCTTCTCTATGTGCTGTAAGAATCTTTTCTATTAAATCAATTTTATCTTTAAAAACAACTTTGTTCCATTTTATGATGGTGTTATTTGATGCTATTTGCATATTTTTTTGCATTAAAGGATGAGGCTTTTTTGCACGCATTGCTTCAATAAGAGCGAGTAAATAATTTACTCCACCTACATTATTTGCTGCTTTTGTCATAAAAAGATGTATTGATTTTTTTGTATCTTCGCTTTGTTTATTAAAATTACACATATTGTTTTCCTTGATTGAGTTACAAAGTATAACATTATTTCTTAAGCAAATCATAATGACAAAGCTATTATGATGTCAAAAGTAAAAGAAGACAAAAATAGTCTTATTTAAAATTTAACCCTATTAAGAGGTAGAAAATATGCAAGTTTATTTAGATAATAATGCTACTACGATGTGTGATCCACAAGTAGTAGAAGTGATGCAGCCATTTTTTAGTGAACTTTATGGAAACCCTGGTTCATTACATAAGTACGGGACAGCTACACATCCATACTTAAAAAAAGCGATAGATCAAGTTTATACTGCAATTAATGCAAGTGATGAAGATGATGTTATCTTTACATCATGTGCAACAGAGTCGAACAACTGGGTTTTAAAATCAGTATTTAATGATTTAATTGTAAATGGGGAGAAAGATCATATCATTACAACAGAGGTAGAACACCCATCAGTGCTTTCTACTTGTAGATGGTTAGAAGAACAAGGTGTTAAAGTAACATATCTTCCTGTAAATGAAGAGGGGATTGTTGAAGCACATACTGTGAAAAGTTTTATCACCGATAAAACAGCACTTGTTTCTGTTATGTGGGCAAATAATGAGACGGGAATGATTTCTCCTATTAAAGAGATTGGTGAGATTTGTAAAGAAAAAGGGATACTTTTCCATTCGGACGGTGTTCAGGCTGTTGGTAAAATTCCTGTAGATTTACAAGATGTACATATTGATTTTGTTTCAATGTCAGCACATAAATTTCATGGTCCAAAAGGTATAGGTGCCCTTTATATTAAAAATTCACAAGCACTTTCACCACTTCTTCATGGCGGTGAGCAGATGGGTGAACGCCGTTCAGGAACACTCAATGTTCCTTACATTGTAGGAATGGGCAAAGCTATAGAACTTGCAACAACAGATTTAGAAGAGAAAACTGCTGCAATTCGTGTAAAACGTGACAGACTTGAAGATGCATTATTGAAGCTTAGTGATACTTTTGTAGTTGGAAGTCGTGAGAGACGTACACCAAATACTATTTTAATCTCTATTCGTGGTGTTGAGGGTGAAGGTATGCTTTGGGATTTAAACAACTCTATGATTGGTGCTTCAACAGGTTCTGCATGTGCTTCTGAAGGTTTAGAAGCAAACAGTGTTATGCTGGCAATCGGGGCAGATAATGAATTGGCACACACAGGTATCCGTCTTTCACTTTCTCGTTTTACGACAGATGAAGAGATAGACTACACAATCGAGCAGTTTAAAAAAGCAGTTACACGTTTACGAGCAATATCTAGCTCATTTGCAAAAGTACAACCAACAGTTGGTGGAGAAGCTGGCGAATGCCACATCCCTCACCATATGGCACACTAAAGTTAGAGAAAAAAAGAAACCAAGCGTTAGCGTAGGCAGCGGAATTATTTCTGATGCCGTGACAAAGGGAATAAAAAAGGTTCCCTTATTTTTATGAAATAAAAAAAAGGAAAGAATTTTATGGCAAAAGATGATTTATTAGGCGCATCACTTTGGGATGCGTACTCAGATAAAGTAACGACTTTAATGAATAACCCTCAACATCAAGGGGAGATTACACCAGAGGAAGCTGAGTCACATGGAAATAAGCTTATTGTTGCTGATTTTGGTGCGGAGAGCTGTGGAGATGCGGTAAGACTTTATTGGGAAATTGACCCAAAAACAGATAAGATTGTAAACTCTAAGTTTAAATCGTTTGGCTGTGGTACAGCCATTGCATCAAGTGATGTTATGACTGAACTTTGTATTGGTAAAACTGTCCAAGAAGCTGTCAAAATCACAAATATTGATGTTGAGTTTGCTTTGCGTGATGAGCCAGATACCCCTGCTGTTCCACCACAAAAAATGCACTGTTCTGTAATGGCATATGATGTTATTAAAAAAGCGGCTGGATTATACCTTGGTGTAAATGAAGAGAGTTTTGAAGAAGAAATCATTGTGTGTGAATGTGCACGTGTTTCTCTTGGAACTATTCAAGAAGTTATTAAACTTAATGATTTAAAAACGGTTGAAGAAATTACAGACTATACAAAAGCAGGTGGTTTTTGTAAGTCTTGTATAAAACCGGGTGGGCATGAAGACAGAGAATATTATCTTGTTGATATTTTAGCAGATACACGTCGTGAAATGGATGAAGAGAAAATGAAAGCAGCGGCTGATGCACAAGCAGAGGGTGCTGGAAACTTTGAAGAGATGACACTTGTACAACAGATTAAAGCTGTGGATGCTGTTATTGATGAAAATGTGCGTCAATTCCTTATTATGGATGGCGGTAATATGGAAATTATTGACATCAAAAAAGATGAAGATAATATTGATATTTATATCCGATATATCGGTGCATGTAATGGTTGTGCTTCATCTGCAACTGGTACATTGTATGCCATTGAATCAACACTTAAAGAAAAACTTTCTAAAAAAATTAGAGTTTTACCAATCTAATTATATTTTTATTCCCAGCTTGACTGGGAATTCTCTTCTCGCTACAATACTTTTATGTATGAAAACCTCTACGAAAAAATTACCAATGCTCTTATAAATGATGGATATATTGTCATTGAAAATGCTCTTGAGCCTTTTTTAGCGAAAGAACTTTTTGTAACATCGCTACATCTTAATTATAAACAGGCTGGAATCTCTCATAAATCAACCTTAGATACAACAAAAAGAAAAGATAAAATACATTGGCTGGACGGGGATGCTGAATCTACATGTAAATACCTTGCATTTACACAAGGACTAGAAAATTATTTAAACCGTCATTTGTATTTGGGTCTGAGATATTATGAATCACATTTTGCTATTTATGAAGAAGGTGATTTTTATGAAAAACATTTAGATGCATTTAAAAATTCCAAAAACCGTGTTGTAACAACTGTTTTTTACCTGAATGCAGAGTGGAATACAAATGATGGTGGAGAACTTATTATATATGATAAAGACGATGTGAAAATTCAGAAAGTCATTCCTAATGGCAATACTCTCATTGTTTTTATAAGTGAAAGCTTCCCGCATGAAGTTTTACCAGCTAAACGACAGCGGCATTCTATCGCAGGTTGGTATAGGATAGATGAAGTTTAAAAGAAAATACTAACAGTAGTTCCAACATTTTCTTCTGACTCTATATTAATTGTGAAATCATACTCTTTGATGATACTCTCCACTATGTTGAGTCCTACCCCAAATCCGCCGGCGTAGGAATTGGCTCTCTCAAAGCGTCTGAAAATTTTATGTAGTTTTGCTTTTTCAATGCCGATACCTTCATCTTTTATAACGAAGCTTTTTTGTGTTGTTTTAATTGTAATATGTGTATTAGGATTTGAGTATTTTATGGCATTACCAAGCAGGTTGTTTATAAGCATTTTTGCTTTTGTGGGTGCTATGCGTATCAAACAAGGGTCTAATTGCGTAGAGACTGAAATATGCTTTTTTTCTAAAAGTTCTTGAAAAAAATCGATATCTTCTTGAATGACTTTGTCAAATGCAAGATCTTTTGCTTCTTCGCTGTTATTGTCAAAACTCAAAAAGCTCAAGGAAGAGTAGATGTCGTACAACTGTTTTGTGCTAATGGAGATGTTTTTGACCGTTTTTTCATCATAACTTTTTTTGCTAGTAAGTCGTGAGGTACTCATCATAATAGCAGTAATTGGGGTGTTAAGCTCATGTGTTGTGTCTTTTACAAACTGTTCAATCTCCTGCATTTTGTCTTTTAACGGTTTTAAGAAAATGTACGAGAGAAACACTGCAATTGCAATAATCAAAAAAGCGGTAATAATGACAGCATAGGCAATTTTATTTTTTATAATTTCTATATTTTTAATGCATTCATTACTTTGGATGACAATATATTTTACATGTAAATGTCCGGCTGTTCGTTGTGCTACGAGGGTGAACATTTTATCTTTCATGTAAAAATCTTTTGAAAAATTTACTGCTTGGACTGTACTGCCGTAGAGCAGTTTTTTGTTTGTGTCAAAGAGTCCAACTGCTTCTCGCCGAAATGGCTTCAGTTGTAATTTTGTGTGATGCATATCTGCACTGATTACTTTTGCACCGACAACATCAGCGAGATGATTCATTTTATAAAAGTTTGCATTTTTTTCCATAGCGACTTGTGAAGTATAAAACCAGTAGGCTGCCAACGATAAAAAAAGAAATGAACTTATAAGATAGAGAGCTAAGAAGGAGTAAAATGATTTTTTTGTGATTTTATTCATACATGTAGCCTTCGCCACGAATCGTTTTAATTTTGTCTTTTCCTATGATTTCTCTAAGTGTTCTAATATGTGAGCGTAGCGTTGCATCACTGGGAAGTGAATCAAAATCCCAAATATTTTGACTGAGTTCTTCTGGACTTATAAGTCTTGTTTTGTTTTTCAAAAAATAAGAGAGCAAAAGAGCATCTTTACTTGTTAAAGAGATATTTTGCTCGTTTACAAAGACTATTTTTGTAAGGGGAAAGAAATGGATATTATCATCTATAGCGATTTTTTTATTGGTTTCAATATTAAATATCTTTTTTGTATTGATTATACGAGCATAAAGTTCTTCAAGTTCAAAAGGTTTTTTGATGTAGTCATGTGCCCCAGCCTTAAAAGCTTGTTGTAGATATTTAGTATCTCTGTAAGCTGTGATAAATATAGTCGGAGTATTGTCACTGAATTCACGAAGTTCTTCAAGTAGTTCAATACCGTTCTTGCCAACAAGATTGATATCAAATATAAATAGGTCGTATTTGTTAATCTCAAGCTTTTTATAAACATCCTGAGCATTATATGCATAATCGACCTGCCACTCTTCGCGTAAAAAATCTAACAATATATCTGATAAAACAGGGTCATCTTCGAGTAAAAGTATGTTCATAAGTTATTTTATCCTAAAATTATCAAATGATTATAAAAATAGATGATATTAACGACAAAGAGTTACAGGTTTACAAAGAATTAAGGGATAATGCCTTTCGAAGTGACAGAAGTTTTATAGCAGATAGTCCAAAAGTAGTAAATCTTTTACTACAAAGTGATATACAGGTAAAAAGTATACTTGCAACACAAGAGTATTATGACGAGTTTATGCCGCTTGTCGCTGCAAAAAATATTGCTAAGATTTATATGAGCACAAAAGAAGAAATGGGCAAAATTGTCGGGCATAAAATACATCATCATTGTATGATGCATGGTGTACGACCCGATGACATTAACTTAGAAGATGCGGATGAGCGTATAATTTTACTTGACAATATTACATCAAGTGAAAATGTTGGCTCTATTGCAAGAAGTGCTGCAGCACTGGGTGTTAATACCTACTTTTTACCAAAATCATCACCGCATCCTTTTAATAGAAGAGCCTTACGTGTTTCTATGGGATATGCTTCTATGCTTCAAACACATGTGTATCACGATATTTTTGAGACGATACAATCATTAAAATCATTAGGGTATAAAATTTATGCGGCCGAAGTCACACATGATTCTACACCATTATCACAAGTCAAAGCAAAAGATAAATGGGTACTTATAATGGGACATGAAGGCAAAGGTATATCGCAGGAGATTTTGAATGTTTGTGATGAGGTTGTAACGATAGAAATGCAAGCAGGTATAAAAAGTTTTAATGTAGGTGTCGCGGCTTCTTTAATTATGTATAGGCTTACAAATACTTATAGTTTGACTACAACCTGATTACGTCCGCTCTCTTTTGCCTCATAAAGAGCATCATCTGCTCTTTTTAAAGCTTTTTCTATATTTATTTCATTTGCTAAATTGACAGTAGATACACCTAAGCTAATGGTAAATTTTACTTTCTGTTGTGCGAGAGTCTCAAAATAACTTTTTTGAACATTTTCTCTAAGTTTTTGAGCCACAGATGCTGCTTCTTTGATGGAAGTTTGTGGAAGTAAAATGACAAACTCTTCTCCTCCATATCTACATGACATATCACTTTTTCGTTGGTCTTTAAGCATTATATTTGCCAATAATTTAATAATTTCATCGCCTACTTGATGCCCATAGGTGTCATTAATATGTTTAAATTTATCAATATCTATCATTATAAGAGAGAGTGGTGTTTTGTCTCTTCTTGCTATCTCTAAAACAGTTTGTGAAGCATCTACAAAAAATCTTCTGTTATAAAGTTTTGTTAAAGGATCAGTGACTGTTAACAACTTTAATTTTTCTATTAACTCTTGCAGTTTTAGCTCTTTTTTTACGCGTGAGAGTAATTCTTTTGGTAAAAATGGTTTTTTTACATAATCACTTCCTCCCACATCATAAGCTTTTTCTATACTATCTTCATCCGTTTTTGCAGTAATGAAAATTATAGGAATATTTTTTGTATTGTCATTAGATTTTAATCTTGTGCAAACTTCATAACCATCCATCTCTGGCATCATAATATCAAGTAAAATCAGATCAATATGTTCTTTATTTACTATCTCTAAGGCATCTTTACCATTTGTTGCATCTATCACATCGTAGGCATCCAAAAGTTCTACAAGGATATCAAGATTAGCTATGGTGTCGTCTACTATT
>JALUXS010000009.1 GCA_027013185.1 Sulfurimonas sp. | reverse complement strand
TGCCGATTTCGATGGGGATCAAATGGCGGTTCACGTACCACTTGGTTCAGCTGCTATTGCTGAATGTAAAGTACTTATGCTTGCATCTATGAATATTATGCTTCCTGCATCAGGAAAAGCAATTGCTACGCCTTCTCAAGATATGGTCCTTGGTCTTTACTATATTTCTTTAGAAAAAAATGGGGTGAAAGGCTCTAACAAACTATTTGCTAATGTTGATGAAATTAGAATTGCACTAGAACATAATGCACTTGATTTACATGCAAAAGTAAGAACTCGTGTTGATGGTCGCATTATTCATACAACTGCAGGGCGTCTTTTAATTAAAGATATTCTTCCTGAATTTGTTCCTATTGAATTATGGAATAAAATTATGAAGAAAAAAGCTATTAATGAAATAGTTGATTATGTACAAAAAATTGGTGGTATCGGTGTTACTGCTGCATTTCTTGACCGTTTAAAAGATTTAGGATATAAACATGCAACAGAGGCCGGTGTATCAATTTCTGCCGATGATATTCGTGTCCCTGATATGAAACCTGCAAAAATTCTTGAGAGTAAAACAAGAGTTATTGAAATTCAAAAGCAATTTGAAGCTGGACTTTTAACGGAACAAGAAAGATATAATAAAATTATTGATGTTTGGACAGATACAAATAATACACTTGCAGCAGAAATGATGCAACTTGTTCAAAACGATAAAGATGGATTTAATTCAATTTATATGATGGCAGATTCAGGTGCGCGTGGTTCTGCTGCACAAATTCGTCAGCTTGCAGGTATGCGTGGTTTGATGGCTAAACCATCTGGTGATATTATTGAAACACCGATTATTTCTAACTTTAAAGAGGGTCTGAATGTAATTGAGTACTTTATTTCAACTCACGGTGCTAGAAAAGGTCTTGCCGATACAGCACTTAAAACTGCAAATGCGGGTTATTTGACACGTAAACTTGTGGATGTTTCACAAAACGTGAAAATTGTTGAGCATGATTGTCATACACATGAAGGGATTGAAATTTCTGATATTCAAGATCACAATACATTAATTGAATCTTTAGAAGATAGACTTAATGGTCGTGTTTTATCTGATGATATAATTGATCCTATTTCAAATGAAATATTATATGCAGAGGGCACACTCCTTGATGAAGTTTCAGCAAAAGTGATTGCTGAAGCAGGTATTAAGACAGCTGTTATTAGAACACCGACTACATGTAAAAGTAAAGAAGGAATTTGTGCCTTATGCTACGGTGTAAACCTTGCAACCGGTCATATTGTTAGAGCTGGTGAAGCTGTTGGTATTGTTGCAGCACAATCAATTGGTGAGCCGGGAACACAGCTGACTCTTAGAACATTCCACGTTGGAGGAACAGCATCTTCTACAGCACAAGAACGCCAAGTTATTGCTGAAAAAGAAGGTTTTATCCGTTACTATAATCTTAAAACATATAAGAATAAAGAGGGTAAAAACATTGTTGCAAACCGTCGTAACGCTGGTGTTTTATTGGTTGAACCAAAAATTAAAGCACCATTTGCAGGTACTGTTGAAGTACAGACTATTCATGATGAAGTTATCATTAGTATAAAATCAGATACTGAAACTGTACGTTATTCACTCCGTAAACTAGAAATTGCAAAACCAAATGAACTTGCAGGTGTAAGTGGACAAATTGAAGGAAAATATTATTTCCCTCATAAAAATGGAGAGCATGTAGAAGCACTTGACTCTATTGTCGAAACGATTAAAGACGGATGGAATGTACCAAGTCGTATTCCGTATGCATCAGAACTTATGGTTGATGATGGTGCCCCAGTAACAAAGAAACTTATAGCTAAAGAAAAGGGTACTGTGAAGTACTTCTTACTTAAAGGTGATTACCTTGAGAGATTTGAAGGACTAAAATCTGGTTATGAAGTTGTTGAAAAAGGTCTTTTTGCAGCAGTTATTGATGAAAACAACCGTGAAGGTGTTCGTCACTATATCGCACGTGGTTCAGTGATTGTTACAGATGACAATGAAAGTGTTGATAGAGATACTATTATAGCTAAACCTTCATCTGATGAATCAGTTGTTATTGCTGAATGGGATCCATATTCTAATCCAATTATTTCTGAAGCAAACGGTGTTGTGAAATATGAAGACATTATTGTCGGAACGACTGCAAGTGAACAGCTTGATGAATTGACTGGTAAAACACGTTTAATGATTAATGATCATATCTCTTCAGAATATAAACCTGCTATTGTGCTTGCAACAGAGAATGGTGAACTTTTGCGTTACGCAGTTGAGCCAAAATCATCTGTATACGTTGCTGATGGAGCAGAAGTGAAAGTTGCTGATATTTTAGCTAAAACACCAAAAGCATTGCAAAAATCATCAGATATTACTGGGGGTCTTCCTCGTGTCTCTGAACTTTTTGAAGGTCGTCGTCCTAAAGCAACAGCACTTATTTCTGAAATAGATGGTGTTGTTAGTTTTGGTAAACCGCTTCGTGGAAAAGTAAGAATTATTGTAAGCAATGCAGAAAATGGTATTGTCAAAGAGTATTTTGTAGACAAATCACATGAGAGTGTTGTAAATCCAAATGATTTTGTACACGCTGGTGAGCGATTGACAACAGGTATTTTATCATCACATGAGCTTTTACGTATTATGGGAGTAAAAGCACTTTATAATTACCTTGTATCTGAAGTTCAACAAGTATATCGTTCTCAAGGGGTTAATATCTCTGATAAGCATATTGAAGTTATTTTCACTCAAATGCTTCGTCAGATTAAAATTGTTAAATCAGGTGATACGAAATTTATAGAAGGTGATTTAATTTCTAAAGTGAAATTTGCTCAAGAAAATGAAAAAATCATTCGTCTTGGCGGTCGTCCTGCGATTGCAGAACCATTTTTGGTTGGTATTACTCGTGCTGCGGTTTCAGCTGACTCTATTATTTCAGCGGCGTCATTCCAAGATACTACAAAAGTATTGACAGAAGCTGCTGTTTCGGCAAAAGTTGACAATCTTGAAAACTTGAAAGAAAACGTTATTATTGGTCGTACTATTCCTGTTGGAACTGGTCTGTATAAAGACCAAGAACTAGAATTTGTAAGTGAAGAAGAATAAGGGTAATTCCTTATTCTCATCACTGAATCTGCACACTAAGCTAAACTCTACTTTAATTAAATCTTAAAATAAGCTAACTTTAATTATAATTTCTGTATTATTTCGTGTCTATAACTCTCTAAATTTTTTAGTGAGTTTTATTCTACTGGAAAATTTAAGAAAAAAGGAATTGTATGCCTACAATCAATCAACTGATTCGTAAAGAGCGTAAACGTGTGATTAAAAAATCAAAATCACCAGCTCTTAACTCATGTCCACAGCGTCGTGGTGTATGTACACGTGTTTACACAACTACACCAAAAAAACCTAACTCGGCTTTAAGAAAAGTTGCAAAAGTTAGATTAACATCTGGTTTTGAAGTAATTTCATATATCGGTGGTGAGGGTCATAACCTTCAAGAACACTCTATCGTACTTGTACGTGGTGGTCGTATTAAAGATTTACCTGGTGTAAAATATCACATCGTTCGTGGTGCTTTAGATACTGCTGGTGTTGCTAATCGTACTGTTGCTAGATCAAAATATGGTACTAAGCGTCCTAAAAAATAATTTTAGATTATTTTTTTAATATTTAAATTCAATAGCTACAGGATTAACTTTAAGTAGTTAATTTTGAGTAAATTTGAAGAATACAAATTGAAGTAAGGAAAATTACAAATGAGAAGAAGAAAAGCTCCCGTTCGTGAAATTATGCCAGATCCAGTTTATGGAAGCAAAATTTTAACGAAATTTATAAATAAAATCATGTTAGATGGTAAGAAATCTACAGCTGAAAAAATTATCTACAGTGCAATGGATATCATTGGCTCTCGTGGAGAAAAATCAGGAATAGATACATTTAATGAAGCTATTGAGAATATTAAACCTATTATAGAGGTTAAAAGTCGCCGTGTTGGTGGTGCTACTTATCAAGTTCCAGTAGAAGTACGCCCAGTGCGTCAACAATCTCTTGCTATTAGATGGTTAGTTGATGCTGCTCGAAGTAGAAACGAAAGAACTATGGCTGAGAGATTAGCAAATGAGTTCATGGACGCATCATCCGATAAAGGTAGTGCATTTAAGAAAAAAGAAGATACATATAGAATGGCAGAAGCGAATAAAGCATTTGCTCATTATAGATGGTAATAGGAAACTAATATGGCAAGAAGTCACAAACTAGAAGATGTAAGAAACATCGGTATTGCTGCTCACATTGATGCAGGTAAAACAACAACAACAGAAAGAATTCTTTTCTATACTGGTGTTGAGCATAAAATTGGTGAGGTTCATGATGGTGCTGCTACTATGGACTGGATGGAACAAGAGCAAGAGCGTGGTATTACAATTACTTCTGCTGCGACAACTTGTGAATGGCAAGGAAAACAGATAAATATTATCGATACTCCGGGCCACGTTGACTTTACTATTGAAGTTGAGCGTTCAATGCGTGTACTTGATGGTGCTGTTTCAGTTTTCTGTGCTGTTGGTGGTGTACAACCGCAATCAGAAACAGTTTGGAGACAACGTAACCGTTATAAAGTTCCATCTATTGTTTTTGTTAATAAAATGGATAGAACCGGTGCAGATTTTTATGAAGTTGAAAAACAGATTAAAGAACGTCTTAAAGGGAATCCAATGCCTTTTCAGTTACCTATCGGTGCTGAAGACAAATTCGAAGGTGTAGTTGACTTAGTACAAATGAAAGAAATTGTATGGGATGAAGATGCTGCAATGGGTTCTAACTACCATATACAAGACATTCGTCCAGAACTACAAGAAATTTCTGATGAGTATAGAGAAAAAATGCTCGAGACTCTTTCTGAAGTTGATGGAAATGATGATTTTGCTGAAAAATTCTTAGAAGGTGAAGAAATTTCACAAGAAGAGATTAAAGCGGCAATTAAATCTGCAACAATCGGTATGGCTGTTGTTCCTATGACTCCGGGTACTGCATTTAAAAACAAAGGTGTTCAGACATTACTTGACGCTGTTGTTGATTATTTACCATCTCCAATTGAGTCACCTGCTATTATGGGTACTTTAATGGATGATGAAGAAGTAGAAGTAGAAGTTCCTTCAACTGATGATGGCGATTTTGCTGCACTTGCATTTAAAATCATGACTGACCCATTTGTTGGTGTTCTTACATTTATTCGTGTATACCGCGGTTCGCTTGAAGCCGGTTCATTCGTTCATAACTCTACAAAAGACAAAAAAGAACGTATTGGCCGTATCGTGAAAATGCATGCGATTAAGCGTGAAGAAGTTAAAGAGATTTATGCAGGTGAAATTGGTGCTGTTGTTGGTCTTAAATCAACTACTACTGGCGATACTTTATGTACTGGTGAAGAAAAAGTTGTACTTGAACGTATGGATTTCCCAGAGCCAGTTATTTCTGTTGCTGTTGAGCCAAAAACTAAGGCTGATCAGGAAAAAATGGGTATTGCTTTAGGAAAACTTGCAGCGGAAGATCCATCATTTAGAGTACATACTGATGAAGAAACTGGTCAGACTATTATTTCAGGTATGGGTGAGCTACACCTTGAAATTCTTGTAGACAGAATGAAGCGTGAATTTAGTGTTGATGCTGAAGTTGGTGCTCCTCAGGTTTCTTACCGTGAGTCTATCAAAGATGCTGTTGATCAAGAGTACAAATATGCTAAACAATCTGGTGGTCGTGGTCAGTATGGTCATGTATTCTTAAAAGTGAAGCCAGGCGAACCAGATACAGGATTCGTTTTCCATAATGAAATCAAAGGTGGATCTGTTCCAAGAGAATATATTCCTGCAGTTGAGAAAGGTTGTGAAGAATCTATGTCAAATGGTGTTCTTGCAGGCTATCCGATGGAAGATATTGATGTTACATTATATGATGGTTCTTACCATGATGTGGATTCAAATGAAATGGCATTTAAACTTGCTGCGTCTATGGGTTTCAAAGAAGCATGTCGTAAAGCACATCCATCTATCTTAGAGCCAATGATGAAAGTTGAAGTTGAAGTTCCTGAAGATTATATGGGTGATGTTATCGGTGACCTTAACCGTCGTCGTGGACAAGTTAACAACATGGGTGACCGTGCTGGAAACAAAATTGTTGATGCATTTGTTCCATTATCTGAAATGTTTGGTTACTCAACTGACCTTCGTTCAGCAACTCAAGGGCGTGCTACATACGCTATGGAATTTGATCATTATGAAGAAGTTCCAAGAAATGTATCTGAAGAGATTCAGAAAAAACGTAACGGTTAATAAACTCGTTACAAATTTTTACTCCTTATGCACTCTCAATTATGAGAGTGCATTCTTTCTCAATAAAAAATCAAAAATTTGTTATAATTATAGAAATTTATATTAGGTATTAAAATGAATAAAATATTTGTTCTTATAACGTTAAGCATTGTTCTTTATGCACAAAATCCAAAAGCTTTTTCAGCCTTGGGAGATGTGATTTACAACAATGTAAACAAAATCGAAAAACTTGAAAAAATTGATGCCTATGATGTATATCAAAAAAAATTGCAGGACTATGTAGCAAGTGTTAAAAAGATAAAAAAAGATGGATTTGCTCTTGATGAAAGAGTTAATCATGATAAAATGAAGTATTTAAATAAACTTAGAGATTTCTCTCAAACAAATGATTTTTTTGTACGTTCTGCACAAAGAAATTTAGAGTTAGCTATAGAAAATCAAAATTCAAAACTTTTTTCAGAGATTATAAATACGGGATTAATAGATGAGAAAAAAAATAAAAATGCAATCATTAACTATTATTTTTCTCACTCAAATGAGATTAATCCAGAAGGTTTAGTTCAAAAGTATTTAGATGATGATAAAAAGTTACGAGCAAAAAAAGAGTATAGAAAAAGTCTTATGAATGCAAAAAAATTGCGTGAAATAGAAAAAATTAAACGCATTAGAAAAAATGATAAACTCCAACAAGAAAAATTGGAGAAAAAACTTGATGATGAACTGCAAAAGAAGAAATTAGAAATTAGACAAGAGCAAAAAAAAGAGCTTTCTAACACCATTTAAAGGTTTCATGCTCATGTGGCCTTCCTTCTAGTGTAACATAAGGTTTGTATTGTGCTTTGTATGACAAAGAAGGGCACTCTTGCACATAATAGCCTAAATAAATCCATGCTTTCTTTGAACTTTTTGCAAATTTAATTTGATGATAAAGTGAAAGTCGCCCTAAAGAGTAGTTGGCATAATCCGGATCATAATAAAAGTAGATTGAGGATACTCCATCTTCTAAAATATCTATTAAATCTACGGCTATTAGCCGCTCTTCATCATAATACAATACTTCATATCCAAAATCTTCATGCCCTGTTACAAATGAATTGAAGTAGTGCTCAGCTGTAGTTTTTGTATAGTTCCAACTTTTTTTCTCGTGCATAAATTGATGATATTTATCAAATAAATCAAGATGTTCTTGCGTCATTGTAGGGATTTGTATATGGGTTCGAAGATTTTTTGCTTTTTTCATCACTCTTTTTGCCGATTTGGTAAATATGTAATTATTGACATCAATTTTAATGCTTTGACACTCTGTACATGTAGCACAAATAGGTCTAAAATACATTTTTCCAAAACGTCTGTAACCACGTTCAATAAGGTTTTGACATGAACCGGCAGAACAGTTTTCTATAATTTTATAATGAGTTGTTTGTTTTTTATTCTCAAGATAAGAGCACGTATCATCAAGCAAAAATTCTTTAAGTAGATTCATATCATGATTTTGACATAATTTGCTTTATAAAAAGCAAAAGAAGAGGGATATGGAATTTTTTTTTAAATATAAAATAGTAATACTGCGTTCAATTGGGGCATTTCTTCTGATACTTGGGTTTGTAGTTCATTTTTGGGCGATGCCAAAAACTGTAGCCGTGAGTGCAAATGATATTGCAGCTGCAAATGTTGCACGTATGGAAGCAAGTATCTCAGGACATAAAAAGAGTACTAAGACAACAAAGCCCAATATGTCTCATTTTTCAAAGTCTCTTGCAAGTAAACAACAAAAACAGTTGGAGTATTTGACTATTTTTGCAATGATTTTTGGCGTTTTATTTTTGGCCTACAGCTTTTTAAAAAAAGAGAACGATTAAGAACGGTTTAGTGCTATTAAAACACCCTCTATCATAGCATCGATGTCTCCGTCTAAAATAGCCGAAACATTAGAATAGGCTTCATTACTTCTTGTATCTTTTACCTGTTGATAGGGTTGCATAACGTAAGAACGTATTTGATGTCCCCAACCGATTTCGCTTTTGGAAATACCTGCTTCTTTTGCTTTTTGTTCTTCGAGTTCAAGCTCATAAAGACGTGATTTGAGCATTTTCATAGCAGTTGCTTTGTTCTTGTGTTGACTTCTGTCATTTTGGCACTGTACGACTACGCCTGTTTGTATATGCGTTAACCTGATTGCAGATTCTGTTTTATTGACATGCTGTCCGCCGGCTCCACTTGAACGATAGGTATCAACGCGTATATCTTTGTCTTCTATTGTTATATCTATATCGTCATCTATTTCAGGTGAGACCATAACCGAAGCAAAAGAAGTATGACGTTTGGCATTAGAATCAAATGGAGAGATGCGTACAAGTCTGTGAATACCGTTTTCAACTTTGAGGTATCCATAGGCATTTTCTCCTTTTATGAGGACTGAAACGTCTTTGATTCCCGCTTCTTCTCCGGTTTGATAATCCAAAACTTCGACTTTAAAACCACGTCTCTCAGCCCAGCGTTTATACATACGCAGCAGCATCTCTGCCCAGTCTTGAGACTCCGTTCCTCCTGCTCCTGGATGAATAGAAACTATGGCATTGTTGGCATCAGTTTCGCCGCTGAGTAGGACTTCAATCTCCATAGCACGTATTTGTCCCTCTAAAGTGGGGGCATCTTCATAGAGAGTTTCAAGCGATTCACTGTCATCTTCTTCTTTTGCCATTTCATAGAGTTCTTGTGCATCTTCAACAGCATCTTTTGCAACATTATATTTCTCAAGTTTTCTTTGTAATTGTGTTTTTTCTTTTTGTATTTTTGCCGCATTATCTGCATCATTCCAAAAATCTTGATTATTTTCAAGTTCCTGAATCTCTTGAAGTCTTGCACCTAATTTCTCAGGTTCAACAACACCGGTAATATTTTTCATTTTTATAGCAATATTTTTTAAAAGTTCTGTGTATTCATAATTGTCCATAGTTCACCACCTACCGCTTTTTGGTATAATTGCAATTATATTATAGCAGGGCTTAAAATGAAGATTATTTCAGATCCTTTTGAATTAAAAAAATATTTACAAAAGATACATAAAAGTGTTGGTTTTGTGCCGACTATGGGAGCATTACATGAAGGGCATATTGAACTTATAAAAAATGCTAAAAAAGAGAATGAAATTGTTGTTGTTTCCATATTTGTAAACCCGACACAGTTTTTAGCAGATGAAGATTTAGACAAATACCCCCGTAAAGATGAAGCCGATAAAAAAATATGTCAATTGTGCGGTGTTGATGTTTTGTTCTTTCCAAAAGCTGATGATATTTACTCATATGATGAAGTGAAAGTCTGTGCACCTGATGTTCGCGGGTATATTTTAGAAGGAGCCACACGACCGGGGCATTTTAGCGGTGTTTTAACGGTTGTTATGAAGCTTTTAAATATTGTTTCTGCGGATAAAGCCTATTTTGGAAAGAAAGATGCACAGCAGTTGCATCTTATTTCTCTTATGGTAAAACAATTTTTTATGAATGTCAGCATTGTTCCTGTTGATATAGTCCGTGATAGTGATGGTTTGGCACTTAGTAGTAGAAATGTTTATTTAAGCGAAAAAGAGAGACAAGAGGCTCTTAAAATTCCCAAATCTTTGTATACGGCATCACAGCTTATTGGTAAAAATATTTTAAAGACCCAAGAGATTAAAAAAGCAATGTTTGAAGTTTTAGCACCTTTATCTATTGAATATATAGAAATACTTAACCGTAATTTTGAGATGATAGAAGAAATTGAGCTTGGCAATACGATTATTTTGGTGGAAGCACTGGTTGGCAAAACAAGATTACTTGACAATATTTGGTTGTAAATAGCCCTCATCAACCATAATATCAACCGCTTTTTTAAAAACAGGTACAGCCGTTTGTGAAGCATATTGGCTTTTTTTAGGCTGAATAACGACAACACCTATACTGTATTTATGCTTCTTGTCATTGGCAAATCCCATAAAAGCAGTGTTATATTTTCGTACGTATTTCCCTTTTTCAACTATATGTGCTGTTCCGGTTTTTCCGCCAATTTCCAAGCCTTTTGTAATAGCCTTTTTCCCCGTTCCTTCATTGACCGTTTTGATTAAAATTTTATGCATTCTTTGTGCTGTTGCACTCTTTATGACCTGAACCTGTTTTTCATAAGCTATTTTTTTAATATTTCCATGTTCATCAATAAAACTTTGCACTAGTTTAGGTCGTACCATACGTCCATTGTTGTTAAATGCAGAATACGCACGAAGCAGCTGCATAAGGTTTGCACGTATACCATAACCATAGGCACAGGTCGCTTTATAAATTTGATTTTCAAGTCTTTTAGCACTTGGAATAGAACCTGTTTTTTCATAAATTAAATCAGGTGTTGATTTTGTAGAAAAACCAAAACTTTTTAAACCTTTATGAAATTCATATCCTGAAAGCCTTTGTGCAAGTTGTGCCATTCCGATATTTGAAGAGTAAACGATGACATTCTCAGCTGAAAGCCAGTCAAATTTATGCTCATCCGTGATGACTTTTCTACCCATTCTAAAACGTCCATTATGTCCATTGACCAAATCATAAGGATTCACCAGTTTGTGTTCTAGTAGCAGCGAAAAGGTGATGGGTTTTAAAACACTTCCCGGTTCAAAGCTATACTCTATCATATTGCTATTTAAAGATGGATAATCACTCCTCTTAATCGCTTTTGGAAGGTAGCGGTTAGAACTGGCAAGGGCATATATATCCCCTTTTTGCGAGTTCATAATGGCTATCATAACTTCTTTTGCCTGCAGCTCTTTTTTCATAGCATCGAGCATTTTTTCTATTCTGATTTGAAAAGAAACGGGGATGGTGAGTTTAATATCAAGACCATTCATTTTTGGTTTGGTAAAACTATCTTTATTTAAAATGATGTAGCTGTTGACATCGCGTTTTCCTCTGCTGTATCCGTCTTGTCTTGGTGAGAGTGCATCATCAAATCTTTTTTCAAGCCCTTTAACGCCTTTGATGGAAGTGTAGCCGTCTTCTTCTATTTTATGCGGATAGCCTATAATGGGGGTTAAAAGTGTACCATAAGGATATTCGCGGCTCTCACCACTTTCTATAATGCTTAATCCATGTACTGAGAGCAGACCCGTTCTGGGGTTTTTTAACTCTAAAAATACTTTAAATCGGCGAAGCTCACGGGCAAGTGTTTTTAAATAGTGTGCCTGAATTTGAGGAACGTTATAACTTAAAACGACAATACCCTTGCGTTTTGCGAGTCTATTTCGTACTGCTTTTTCTTTTATGCCGGAGTATATGCTAAAGAGTTTAACAAAAAGTTCTTTTTTATTGGGGTCTATATATCTGGTATCAACAATGGCTTTGTAAAGTTTTTTGCTTGTTGCTATATGAAAGCCGTCTGCACTTATAATGCTTCCTCTTTGGGCTTTTGAACTCTCTACGGTATATAAAGAAGGCATATTTCGTGCTTTTGTTGCCATAAGAAGCATGACACTTAAAAAGACCAAAAAAGCGAGAGAAATGAGTACGTAAAGAAGGAGAATCTTTTTACTTTTGTTGCGGTTTACCATTAACTACAGTTGCGTTCTGCCAATCTCTTTATATGCACTTAATGCTTTGTTTCTAATCTCTAACATAAGTTTCATACTTAGTTCAGCTTTGCCTATGGCAAGGGCTGCTTGGTGCAAATCTTTTACCTGCCCTGTTGCTAAATCAGCGACAGCCTTTTCACTCTCTTTTTGAGTCGCATTGACTTCATTGAGAGCTGATTTTAAATGTTCGGCAAATGCTTCACCACCACCACCTTTTTCTACAGCCCCTTTTTGTTTTAAAAGGTCAGCTGTGGACGGGGTAGCTATGTTATTAATAATTGTACTCATAATCTACATCTCCATCTTTATTGTAAAAGTGATATAGCAGAATTTGCCATATCTTTTGCACTTTGAAATGCCGCTACGTTTGCTTGGTAAGAGCGTGTTGCTTCTACTAAATCGGACATTTCCACCACAGGATTAATATTTGGGTATGCCACATAGCCGTTTGCATCTGCATCAGGGTTGTTTGGTTCAAATTTCATAAGAGGCTTGCTGTCATCTCTTACAACTTTGTCAACTACTACACTCATTATAGCAGGATTTACCTTTTCTCCAAATTGTCCTTCATTTAAAGGGTCTTCATAAGATGCACTTTGTGTATCTTTACCAAGTTCTTTATTGTAAATATCATTAAAGTTGATTGCTTTAAAAACAACTTCTCTTCTACGGTAAGGCCCGCCTTCATCTGTTCTAGTTGTTTGTGCATTGGCTATATTGCTTGAAATTGTATTGACACGGACTCTTTGTGCTGAGAGCCCATAACCACTAATGTCAAAGCTGCTTAAAAAATTACTCAAGTTGTTTTCCTTAGCTTAGTTTTGATGATGCATCAATAACGCTTTTAAAGATGCCAGTATCTTTTTTTGCTGCCATAACAATAGCATTAAACATAATGGAGTTTTTACTCATTTCTGTTGTTTCTACATCTATGTCAACAGAGTTTCCATCATTACGAGCCATATGTCCATCTCTAAAATAGAGTGTTGGTTTGAGTGATGATGTTTCACTCTTTGGCTGTAAATCTTTCTCATTAGTAACTGCCATTTGCAATTGGTGCGAATTATCTTTGTAGAGTTCTTTTTCTTTGGCAATGAGTGCATCTTCAAAACGTATGTCTCTTGGTTTATAATAAGGTGTATCGGCATTAGCAATATTGGATGAAATCATATCTTGACGCTGGGCACGATAATCCATAGCCCGTGCTAAAAGTGCATGTGTTTTAGATATTTCTATACTCATAAAAGGCTCCTTATTTACATGTAGAAATAAATAAGCAACTTTTATTCCAAATAAATCGGCTACTTGCTTTAAGCAAACTTTAATGAAAATTGGCTCATAATGACTCTTAAGATTACTAGTGTAATCCAATTTTATATAAATAAGGAGTTCTTATGAAAAGAGCTGGTTTTACAATGATCGAATTAATTTTCGTTATCGTTATTTTAGGTATTTTGTCGGCAGTTGCACTGCCAAAGTTTATTGGGGTTTCAAATCAGGCACATGATGCAAAGGTAAAAGCATTTGTTGGAACTTTAGATAGGACTGTGGGACCGTCTGTGTGGGCAAAATCGTTAGCAGATGGGAATGATGGAAATATTTCTGCAGATTGTGCTACTCTAGTGGCTACATATGTAGACACAATGCCATCAGAATTAACTGATAATGGTGATTGTAGTTTTACAGTGGCAGCAGGTAAAGGTGCCTCTAAAGGTATTAACTTTACAGATGGGAATGCGACTACAGCCCCAAAATGGACTTTAAGTACTACTACGGCTGGAGCTGTTCAGTAAGATATAATCCTTTTCTCTTTCCCAAGTTCCTGCTTGGGAATGTATACATCAACTATAATCTTTTAAAAAACAATAAATCTTAAACTTAAATAATTAAAAAAATGCTACTATATTAAATAGATATATAAGGAAATTTTAATGCGAAAATCAAAAAACGCTTTTACTATGATTGAATTAATGTTTGTTATTGTCATCTTAGGGATTTTATCGGCTATTGCTTTGCCGAAATTTGCTACAACGAAAAATTTGGCTGATGTCGCAAAAGGGCGTTCAGATGTTATGGCTATTCGTTCTGCTATACTTTCTGAGAGACAAAGTCAGCTTATAAAAGGCATAAATACTTACATACCAAAATTAAGTGATAATAATGATACACTTTTCACAGGTGATGGGACAAGAAAGCTTTTAAATTATGGTATTACCAAAGGAACTGCCGATGGTCACTGGTCTGTAAGTGATGGTACAGGAAAAAACTATAATTTTAAAGCCGATAGCGTGAATGTTCCATTTACTTACAATAGTACAACAGGCGTTTTTAAATGCGATACAACCGCCGCAAACACAGGCGATACTTGTAAAAAAATGATAAATTAATTGTTTTTAGTTATAATATAGGTATGGCTAAAATAGATGAAATAAAAGAGCATATAGGTGCATTGAAAAGTTATCTAAATATTGTTGTCGCGATTATATTGGCATTAGGTGCCGGTGTTTCAAAGTTGTATTTGTCTAGGAATGAAGGTGTACTCTTTTGGACAGCAATAGTGTTAATTATTTTATTATTTGTTTTATTTATTGTGATATCAAAGAGTATTCATAATAATATTAAAAAACTAAAGGATTTGTAATATGGATTTAGCAACAATAGCAATTATAATAGTTGCAGTGCTTTTTGCTGCAACTATTATATATGGAACGAAACAAATTGTTGAGATAGATAATTAAGAAATTATATATTTGAACTACTACCTCATATCTATTATAGGTTCACCACTTGAGCCTTTTACCTATCATGCAAATTATGAAATACCTATAGGCACTCGAGTTTCTGTACATGTAAGAAACAGAGAAGTGCAAGGCGTTGTACTTTCACCATGTAAACAACCTGAGTTTAAAACAAATGAAATTATAAAGCAGAGTGAATTTTGTTTTTCAGACAAGCAGATTGCACTGGCTAAATTCATAGCTTCATATTATATCTGTTCTTTGGGTGATGCCTTTGCTTTAATGATGCCGTTTTGGGGCAAGGTTAAAACCTTGCTTCCGGGAAGCCTTGCCAACACCTTCGGAATCCAGGTTTCAACCTGGGCTATGCATCATAAAAGCCAAAAAAATGAATCAAAGATTTTGCTTTCCTTAAAACAAAAAAAGGCATTAGAATTTTTACAACAACATAAAGTTGCTCTTCTTTTTGGTGATACAGGCAGTGGTAAAACAGAAATATATATGAAATATTTCGAGCAGATGATTCAAAAGGAGAAAAGAAGCATATTTTTAATGCCTGAAATCTCTCTGACTCCACAAATGTCAAAACGTCTTAAAGAACATTTTGGCGATGATTTTGTAATGTGGCATTCAAAACTCACCCCAAAACAGAAAAAACTTGCCTTAGAAAAAATATATGATGGCAGTGCGAAAATTATAGCCGGTCCACGTTCAGCACTTTTTTTACCCATAGAAGATTTGGGCCTTATCGTTGTAGATGAAGAACATGACGAGAGTTATAAATCAGGTTCACGACCTCGTTATAATGCCAGAGATTTAGCCATATATATGGGAAAATTATATAATCTACATGTAGTTCTTGGAAGTGCTACTCCTTCACTTAATTCTTATGTGAAATTTCCCCATTTTAGGCTTAAAGGCGGACATTTTAGCTCAGAAAAAAGTTTTATGTATGAAAAAAGTGCAGAGAGCCTTTCTTCTTTGATTATTGAGAGTCTCAAAGAAGTACTTCATAAAAAAGAGCAGTCTATTGTCTTTTTACCAACTCGGGCAAATTTCAAATATTTGCTTTGTCAAGATTGCGGACATACGATTGAGTGTGCTTTTTGCAGTGTTGGAATGAGTGTGCATCAACATTCTCATGCTTTGAAATGCCATTATTGTAATTTTACACAGGCAATTCCTCAGGTATGCCCTGAATGTAAAAGTCCAAATTTAACAAGTTCAAGACTTGGTACAGCAGAGGCTGTTCTTAATTTAAAAGAGATGCTGCCTGAGGCAAAGATAGAACAATTTGACCGAGATGTCATAACCACTGCAAATAAGCTAAAAAAGGCCTTAAAAAGATTTAATGACAAAGAGATTGACATACTTGTGGGAACACAAATGCTTAGTAAGGGGCATGATTATCACGGGGTAACCTTGGCAGTTGTACTTGGTATGGACAATATGCTCAATATGAGTGATTACAGAGCAAGAGAAAAAGCACTTTCATCTTTGATTCAAGTCGCAGGACGAAGCGGTCGATCACAAGATGCAAAGGTAGTAGTGCAAACTTTTAATGAAGAGTTTTTTAAAAATTATATAAATAAATATGAAGATTTTTTAGAAGAAGAGAAGTTTTTTAGACAAGAACTTTATCCACCGTATAAAAAGCTTTGCCGCATTTTATTTGCACATAAAAACGGAGCAAAGGCACAAGATGAAATGCGAAAAATGCATGAAAAATTGCTTACATGTAAAGGTGTGGAAGTTGTCGGTGCCAAAAAGTGTGCTATTGAAAAAGTAGCGAATAAGTACAGATTTGAGATATTGCTTCGTTCTAATAAAAGTACGGACATTATAAAAGCGGTGAGAAACTGCAAGGTCCCATTAGCTGAAGTAGATATGGATCCTATTGAATTTGTATAATTTAGAAATGTATGTTATAATTCTTTCGTAAAGCATTTGTTGCCCTTGTTAGGTTTGGTCACCTGATGGTGGTTACTGAAGCCCTGCTACTTTTTAATAAGTAGTAGGGCTTTTTTTTTGCCAAATTTTTGGCTTAGTGGGCAGTGCTGGGCGGGAGTGCTACCAGGAAAGGGCAAATGATGCTTTTAAGACTTTTTGTCTTTATGATAATAGTGGGGTATTTTACGAAGCTATTATAAACTGAGGGGTTGACCACCCCTCTTATTATCAAAAAACCAATAAAAAGCCAAAGAAACTCCAGTTGTTTTTTGATAACTCTCATCAAACATAAATTTTTTTGCTTCACTCAGAGGGATGTCAATAACTTCAATTTCCTCTTCTTCTAAGCCTCCGCCTTCATTTACTTTCATATTTTCGTCAATTTCAGCAAAATAAAGTGTCTGATGGGTTCCAGATATGCCTACACTTGTATAAAAAGCACTTATCTTTTCCAAATTTTGCACAGGAACATTGTAGCCACACTCTTCTAAAATTTCTTCTTTTGCAATTTGTTCGATTGAACACTCTTTGTCTACTATGCCTGCACAAAGTTCGTACATGTAGCCATTGTTTTTATTTTTATTGAGCACTGTGACGCGTAATTGTTTTACAAGAACAAAGGCATTTTTTTGTGTATGGTAGAGCAGTATGGCAACACTGTCATGAGAAAGTACTGCTTCCCATCTTTTTTGTATGCCGTTTTGCAGGTAATGGATTTCTATAGGTTTTACAAAATTTGGATTTTGCAGTGCTTTAATTGCGGTAATTTTACCCATTTTTTTTCTCTGTTAAAAGATGAATATAGCCCATATTTTCAAAAGGAGGAGGCTTTTTATAGTGTGTTTTATTATTAAGATGAAGATTTACACTTTCATTATAATTTTTCTTTAAACGTATAAAGGCTTTTTTCGCTTTTCCTTTGAGCTTTTTGGTTGTAACTTGCACTATTCTGAGTGGATTGATGGCACGTCCGCGTTTTCTCAGTTCAAAATGTAGATGCGGACCGGTTGAGCGTCCCGTTGTTCCGACATACGCTATCACTTGCCCTTTTTTAACATGTTTTCCTCGGTGCATGCCTCTACGAAATGATTTTAAATGTGCATAACGTGTTTCATATCCGTCTGCGTGACGAATTTTTATAAGATTACCATACGTTCCCATTCTTGCTATCCATACAATAACGCCTCTACCTGCTGCATGGACAGGAGTACCGCGTCTAACCGCATAATCAACACCTAAATGGGCTTTCCATTTATGTAAAATTGGGTGCCATCTTCTTTTGGTAAAATAAGAAGATATTCTTCCTCCTCTAACTGGTCGTGCGAGTAAAAATCCTTCAACTTCATGGGCATTTTCATCGTAGTAGCGTCCATCATCATTAAGGTAAATAAAGTGCTTTTTATGTCGCATTTCTATCATCGCCACTTGCAGGGTAGGCATAGAAAAAACTTCTCCCAAACGGTATTTTTGTTTATATATCATAACAAGTTCGTCGCCTTTTCGGATGTCGTTTTTAAAGTTAAGGGAGTGTTTAAAGCTTGAAACAAAAATTTGTGCAAGTTTTTTCGAGCCTGTCTCTTTTAAAATATTGTACATAGGTGAACTTGTAATAGTTGTATGAAAAGCTTCTACTTTTGTGGTGCTTATAATGGGAATAGCTTCAAATTTATAGCTATTTTTGTTTTTATATATATGAATTTGGAGTTCATCATTGAGTGGCAATAAAATTTGTTTAATACTACCGTCTTTGCTTGTTAATATTTGGTAATGAATGCCGGTACGCATCTCTTCTGTGAGTCTTTGGTCATCTTTATCGAGATTATAATAAAGCTTACGAACAGGCAGATTATTATTTTGTAAAAAAACTAAATATGACTCACCATTGTTCCAACGATACCGATGAACTTCTGCTGCAAAAATGGATGTTGTAAGTAATAAAAATATGAAAAATCGTATCATTAAAGCAAACCTGTAAAAAATTATTTGCAAAGATTAGCAAATTTTTGCTTAGTCTGAGGTTTGTTGGATATAATCATACATAAAAAATAAAGAAGAGATATGAAACAGATATTTTTACTCACAATTCTTGCGTTTGAACTTTTTGGCGCTGTTATAAAATCACCCATAGTTGCAGTTGATAATGATAATGAAACTGCAAAAATTAAAATAGATAAAATAGATGTTGGAGTAAGTGGTTTTATAGTACACCAAATCAGCCCTGCACACAGTGCTATACTTAAAAATGCCGTTGTGCAGAGTTTTGATAAAGCTACACAGACAGCTACAATTAAAATGAGTCCTTTTCATGCTCTGCAAAATGATGCACTTCCTCACGGAAAATGGAAGGTTCAGGTAGGCGATACCGTTGAACTTGCTTTTGGATATTCTCGTTCTTTGTTAATTGCACCCAATGAAACGATTTATTATAAAATAGCAAGAAGTGTCAAAACACAATGGATACACCCCGATTTATTTGCAACTGTGCTCTCTTTTCGTGGACATCCAACACCACAAAAAGCAGATTTTAGAGCCATGGCAAATGCAAGTAGTGTAGGCTTGCTGTTTATCTATCTAAACCAAAAAGTCTATACAATTGACATAAAAAGCTTTAAAATTTTAAGTATTAGTGATGCAAAACTCAAGCAAACAAAAGTACATTTGCCTTTTTATACACGGGTTAAAAAGATTGATGCAGACTGGTGGGGTGCGGGAAGTAGTAGAATGGACTCTTATGCACCACATTATTATGAGCTTTTAGTTGAAAATAACAAAACAAATAAAAAACTTTATGAAATTATTAAAAATGGCAATCCAAAATTGCATTATTTGCTAGATGAATTTACTATAGGAAAATAAAATGATAGATGCACAGCATATACAATATTTCAAAAACATTGTCGGTGAAGAAAATATTTATAGTGATAAGGCACATTTACTAGCCTACTCGTATGATGCAACACGGGAACACTTTGAACCAGATGCGGTTATTTTTCCCAGAGATGAAGCAGATATAAGTGAAATACTTAAATATTGTAATGAACATAAAATTGTAATTGTACCGCGTGGTGCCGGTTCAGGTTTTACGGGTGGAGCATTGCCAAGCAAAGGCGGCATAGTCCTCGCTATGGAAAAACATATGAATAAAATTCTTGAAATAGATATGAAAAATATGGTTGCCATCGTTCAGCCGGGTGTTATCAATATGGACTTACAGCATGCCGTAGAAGAAGTAGGGCTTTTTTATCCGCCAGATCCTGCAAGCCAAGATTATTCAACACTTGGTGGCAATGTGAGTGAAAATGCTGGCGGTATGCGTGCTGCAAAATACGGCATCACAAAAGATTATGTAATGGCTACGCGTGCAGTGCTTCCAAATGGTGATGTTATAAAAGCGGGTAAGCGGACTATTAAAGATGTGGCAGGCTACAACATCAGCGGTATTTTAATAGCGAGTGAAGGCACTTTGGCAGTACTTACTGAAATCACACTCAAGCTTATTCCAAAGCCGAAATTAACAAAAACAGCGATGGGGATATTTTCATCTGTCAATGCGGCGATGGAAGCGGTCTATAAAACGATGGCAAGTGGTGTAACACCTGTTGCCATGGAATTTTTGGACAATCTTACAATTCGTGCGGTCGAAGAGACTTTTCATAAAGGTCTGCCAGTAGATGCCGGAGCCTTGCTTGTAACAGATGTAGATGGAAACCTTGAAGATGATTTAGATTTTCAACTTGCACAAATTGAGAAAGTATTTCGTGAAAACGGATGTAGTGACTTTAAAGTAGCAAAAGATGATAAAGAAGCAGCAGATATTTGGTTCGCAAGACGAAATGCATCACCTTCACTCAGTATTTATGGGAGTAAAAAACTCAATGAAGATGTGACTGTGCCTCGTGCAGCTTTACCGGAATTATTGGAAAAATTTTATGCAATAGCAAAGAAGTACAATGTAAACATTCCATGTTTTGGACATACAGGTGATGGCAATGTGCATACAAACGTTATGGTAGATGGTAGTAACCCTGAGCAGGTAAAAATTGCTTATAAAGCCATAGAAGAAGTGTTTCAGGCGACTGTTGATTTGGGTGGAACACTCTCGGGTGAGCATGGAATCGGTTTGGCAAAAGCACCTTATATGAAAATGGCTTTTAGCAATGCAGAGATGGAACTTTTTAAATCAATAAAAAAAGCTTTTGATCCAAATAACATCCTTAATCCTGCAAAAATGGGACTAAATTAAAATATTATGCAAGAAAAACTCAAAGAGATACTAAAGCAGGGCAAACTCTTTCTCAGCTCCTTTGTTGACAAAGAATTAACACTTTTTGCGGCAAGTTTGAGTTTTTATACTATATTTACCATCATTCCTCTTTTACTTATAATGATGGCAATTTTAACTTCTATGCCCTCTTTTTCAGAATATTACGTGAAGATTCAAGGTTTTATATTTTCAAATCTTATGCCTGTTAATTCTGAGAGTGTAATGTTTCAAATCAATGGTTTTTTACAAAATTCATCAAAAATGGGTGCTATTGGATTTTTGGCTATTCTAGTCTCTTCGCTGCTTTTTTTTAAAAATTTTGAATACATTGCAAATAAAATTTTTCATGCGAAATCAAGAACATTGTGGGAAAGTATTACAACCTACTGGACACTGCTTACATTGACACCTATAGCTCTTGGTATCTCTTTTTACATTACGGGTTATATTGCAACGCTGATGGCTTCAAATTCTCTTACATCAGGGCTTAATATATTGCCGCTCATTCCTTATATTATTATTTGGGGGCTTTTCTTTTTGATTTTTCAAATATCTGCCAATGCAAAAATCAGCCCAAAAGCATCTGCTATCAGCTCTTTTATTGTCTCTATCATCTTTAGTTTGAGCAAAAATGCTTTTATTTATTATGTGTTTTTAAATAAATCTTATACGACAATGTACGGTTCATTCGCTATTTTAATGTTTCTGTTTTTATGGATTTATGTTTCATGGATTATTTTTCTTTACGGGTTAAAATTATGCCACATTATAGATGAAATATATAAAAATAAAAAAGCTATAGCTTAAAAGTAGATAGAGGGCTTTTTTACTAAAAATAGCTACGAGTGAGAGTAAAATTTCTACTATCAAATAGCCTTTTGGAAGTAAAATCTGTACAGCATGCGTGTTTACATGTAAAAGATATTCTAAAGGGGTATCTAAAATATTGCCAAAACCGCTTACATGTAAAACAATAGCCAATGGATAAAAAAGAGTAAACAGGGATGTCCAAATGATTGAAAGCGGATGGTAAAGACTAAAATTACCAAAAATTGCTAGAGAAAAGGGCAGCATCATCAAATAAACCCAAAAAGGGAGCAGTAAAAACTGTTTTAGTTTACTTGCATCTTTAAAGTGAATTAAAAATAAAAAGATGT
>JALUXS010000008.1 GCA_027013185.1 Sulfurimonas sp. | reverse complement strand
AGCTATAAGGCCAGTGCATGAGTAAAAAGCCTATAGCTATCATTTGTGCAACTGTTTTTATTTTTCCAGACCAAGAGGCTTTCACACTTAAACCTTCGCTAACGGCAACTGTACGAAGTCCGGTAATAAAAAGTTCGCGTACGATAATAATATATATTGCCCATGCAGAAGCCTCTCCTGTGAGCATAAGACCTAAAAATGCTGCAAGAGTAAGCATTTTATCTGCAAGTGGGTCAAGAATAGCACCAAGCATTGTCATTTGATTCCATTCTCTTGCAATATAACCATCAAAAAAGTCAGTTATTGAAGCCAATACAAAAAGGAGTGAAGCAAAATAGTAGTTCCATGTTATATCAAAACCGTTGGCAGTAAAAACCTGAGGATTAAGAATAATCCAAAACATCATAGGGGCAATAAGTATGCGTAGTGATGCTAATAAGTTTGGTAAATTGAGCAATAAGTGTCCTTACAATTTATAATAATAAGATTTTAGCTTTTTATTGCTTATCAATGGTTGATACGATAAAATTAGCTATGATTAAACAATGTCCCTTATGCCAAAGTAACGCCAAATTTTTTTATAAAGACACACAATCCTATTTTACATGTAAAACCTGTCATGGGATATTTGTAGATGCAAATGATTTTCCAAATGAACAGAGTGAAAAACAACGTTATGAACTGCATGATGATAATAGTGAAGACAAGGGATACAGAAACTTTGTCTCTCCCATTACGAAAAGTATTCAAAGAGATTTTACAAAAAAAGATAAAGGTCTAGATTTTGGAGCGGGAACTTCACAAATAATTACTAAGGTAATGAGAGAGAAGGGCTATAATATCGTTTCTTATGACCCATATTTTCATCCAAAGAGAGAACTTTTACACAAACAATATGACTATATCGCCTCTTGTGAAGTGATAGAGCATTTTTACCATCCTGAACAAGAGTTTGAACTTTTAAAATCAATGCTTAAAAGAGATGCAAAATTGTATTTAATGACAGATATTTATGATGAGAATGTAGATTTTTTTTCGTGGTATTATAAAAATGATCCGACTCATGTCTTTTTTTATACAAAAAAAACATTTGAGTGGATACAAAATAAATTTAATTTTTCAAACCTTTGTATCGAGAAAAGATTAATAACTCTGTCTAATTAGACAGGATCTTCAATCGATACAGCTTGTTTCTCATGAAAATGAAAATGCTCTTCTAAATTTGACATATAAAGTAGAATAGGTACAACAATAAGTGAGGCTATAACAGATGCGGCCGTACCAAATATAAGAGCAACACCAAGGCCTCCAAAAACTGCATCACTAGCAAGAAGGGTAGATGCTAACATAATTGCTACTGCAGTTAATAAAATAGGTTTTGCACGTGTTGCAGATGCATAAGCAATTGCTTCAGCTTTAGTCATACCTTTATCACTCATTAATGATTTTGTAAAGTCAATTAATAAAAGTGAGTTACGAGAACTAATTCCTATTAATGCAATAAAACCAATAAGGGATGTTGCTGTTAAGAAAAATGTATCTGTCGTAAATATATCCATAATTAAATGTCCAAATATAACACCGATAATAGAAAGAAAAGAACCTAAAAGAATAATACCACTGAGTGTATAACTTTTATAATAAATTACCATAAGTAAAAAGATAAGAATTAATGCTGCAATAAAAGCCCCTCCTAAATCTTTAAAGGTATCTATTGTTACTTTCATCTCTCCATCCCAGATTAATTTATAGACTTTTCCTGTTTTTTTATCTGTTAATTGTAAATTAAAAAGACCAGTTTTCTTGATTCTATATACATCACCAAAAGTATTAATGATTTTACTTCTTGCATCTAGTAGAGGATAAACCTGAGAAACCATATCAGTTTCCGCTAAAACATTTGTCATTTGGTGCAAATCTTTGCTCATAATCATTGGATTTGATTTTTTAGGAATAACTGTTACTAACTCTATAACAGGAACCATCATTCCTTTATTGTTCATCAGTTTTAATGAAGCAAGTTTTGATTTTACTGAGTTTAAATCTTTTTTTGTAAATCTTTTCGAACTATCTGATAATCTTAAAAAGAGGGGAATTTGATCATCGTATTTATCTGAATTTTTTACAGATATATCCTTCCCTTCAAATGCAAGGTATATGATATTATTGAGTTGTTTTACAGTAAGGCCGGATTTTGCAATTTTTGTGCTGTTGACAACTACCTCGAATGTATCATATATATCATCTTCCATTGTATCAATATCAACAAGCCCTTTTGTATGTTTAAAAACATTTTCAACACGATTTGCTAATTTTCTTATGCCTTGTGCATTATCGCCGTATATTTCTGCAACAATAGCTGAAAGTGTCGGCGGACCTGCAGGTGGTTCTACAAAAGAGATACGCGTATTTGGATATAATTTTTCGCAGTTTTTTTGTATAACGGGACGAAGACGTTGTACCATCATATATGAAGGTTCTTCTCTTTCATGTTTTTTTGTGATGTTGAGTACGATTTCTGCAACATTTTCTGAGTTTTTAAATTGACTTCCTTTAATAAGTCCTGCAAAATCAAGTGGTGCTCCCATGCCTAAAAAGACTTCGGTATTTAAAACCTCTTTTTCTTTTATAACATAACTGCTAATACATTGGGTTACTTGTTTTGTTTGATCCATTGAACTGCCATTTGCCAATTTAACATAGATATTAAAAGTGTCATTGTTTTTTCCAGGAAGCATTTTAGCTTTAACAATTTCGGTTGGTGCTATCAATAAAACAGAGATAACGAAGGCGATAAATGTACCAATAAGTATAAATTTTCTTTGTGCAGGACTTTGAATACCACTTAATACGAATTTCTCAAATTTTTTAAACATTAATGTGCTCCTTTATCATGCTTAGGTCTTTTTAAAATTCTTACAGCAAGGTAAGGAGTAAATATATATGCTACAAAAAGTGAAGCAATAATTGCCACAGGAACATTCTGTGGAATTGGTTTCATAAACTGTCCCATCATACCGCCGACAAATGCCATAGGCACCATTGTCATAATAATTGCTAGTGTTGCAATATTAGTCGGTGCTCCAATTTCATCTGTTGCTTTAATCATAAGTTCATCATCACTTTCATGGGCAGATTCAACAGAATGATAATGTCGGTGAATATTTTCAATAACGATAATGGAAGCATCAACTAAAAGCCCAAGAGCGAGTAAAAATGAAAAAAGCGTAATACGATTGATACTCTGACCATCTAAATATGCTATAAAAAGTGTAATTGCTAAAATGGCAGGAACGGTAAAGGTAACTATAAGTGATTCTCTCCATCCCAAAACAAATATAAGAAGAATTGCTATAATGACAATAGATAAAAGTAAATGCATAATAAGTTCATTTACCGCCTCATCAGCTCTTTGTCCGTCATTTCTTGTAATTACATAGCTAATATCGCTCTTTTGTAACTCTGTCTGATATGTTCGAAGCTCTTTTTTGACTTCATTAGCAATAATAACAGCATTAGTACCTTGTAACTTTGAAATAGTAAGTGTTACCTGATTTTCAAAAGGCATAAATTTTCCATCTTTCTTACGTTTACTAATAAGTGCTGATTTAAAATTTTGAATATCATAAGAGTTTGTTACTTTTGCAACTTGTTTTAAGTATATAGGAGAACCCATATATTGTGCAACAATTATATTTCCAACATCTTTAGCATTTTCTATGGCATTTTTTACACCAAGCATTACGATTTCATTCTTTTTTGTTTTGTTTTTAACTGCAGGTACATTGTATGAAACAGCTTGAATAGCTTTTGTAATTTGTCCCATAGAAAGATTATATCCGGAGAGTTTATTTAAATCTACTGCTATATTAAATTGATGTTTATGCCCACCTTTGAGTGCTGTAACTGCAACATTATCTAAACCATTGATATGTTGTTGGATTTTTTTAACTTTATCATAGAGTTCTGTTTGACTCATATTTTTATTGTTTGAATAAAAGGCAACTGTTACAATAGGAATATCAATGTCAATATCTAAAGGTTTTATGATTGGTTTCATAGCTCCTTTTGGAAACATATCAGCATTTTGCATGATTTTGTCATATATTTTTAAGTTTGAGTCTTCTTTCTTTTCACCTATGAAAAAAGCCGCATTAACAACACCTACATTATCCATGGCAGAACCATAAATGTGCTCGACTCCTTTAATCTCTTTGAGTTTTCTCTCTAAAGGCTGCACAATGATTTTTTCTATCTCTTTTGCATTTGCTCCAGGAAGAGCGACGATAACGGTAGACCCACTGACTACCATTTGAGGATTTTCTTCACGAGGCATAATCATTAAGGATAAATATCCAATAGCAAGTATAGAAATACCAAGTATCAAGGTAAGAGGATTTCTTAAAAATGTTTTTGCGAGTTTTCCTGCAATATCCTTAGGCTTATAAGGTTTATGATGATTCATATTTATCTCCTTTTAGTTAATGCTTACAGTAGCATACATACCAGGGTAAACTGATTTATTCATTGTTTTAAAAGATATTTTGATTTTAAAAGTATGTGTCATAGGATTCGAATTTGGAATAATCGCTGTAACTTTTCCTATAGTTTTTATACCAAGAGAAGGAATTTTTACTATTACCTTTTTGCCATGATGAATTAAGCCTAGGTTGTCTTCAGCAATTTCTACAGAAATTTTTAAATCACTTAAATCTGAAAGAACAAAAGCAGGCATACCAGGCATTGCCATTTCACCAACTTTGATGTTTTTTGCAACAACAACACCGTCATTGGGTGCTTTTACATGTAGATATTTATACTGGTTTTGTACCTCTTGTACACGTGCTTTTGCAATGTTTATCATATCTTGTAAATTTTTTGCTGCAAGTTGTAAATTTTCTACTTCATATTTAGAAACCATGTCTTTTTTTAACAGTCTTTTGTAGCGTTCAAGATTGAGTTTGACGTTTGTATATTGGTTTTCATACATTTGCAGTGAAAGTTCTGCCTGACGTTTTGCCGAATCTATTTCGCGAGAGTCTATGCTGTAAAGAATCTGCCCGCGTTTTACTTTTTCGCCTTCATCCGCGTTTACCTGTGTTACAAAGCCCATAAAACGACTTGTAATCATCTTCTGGTTGTCAGAAATTACACTTCCCGAAAGTGTTAATGTCTCAGCCATAAGTGAAACACCCAGTGCCAGTAATAATAGTAATTTTTTCATTTTAGTTTTCTCCGTTTGCTAATTTTTCAAGTGCAAGTATTTTATCTATTCTTTTATTTTCTGCAATTTGCAGTTGCAATATTTTTTCTATTTGTGCAGATTGTTTGACTATAACATCACTCATAGAGACAAGTTTTTCTTTGTATCTGCCTTCATAATTATCATAAATAGCATTGGCCAAATTTAACTCTTTTTTCAGTGAAGCTATTTCAACATCTACACCTTCTATCTCTGTTCGTATTTTTGCAATTTTAAGTAAAATACCTTGTTTTGCCAATTCAACTTGTGATTGCATTTTTAGTTTTTTAATTCTGGATTTTTCTATTTTTGCGGCATCTATGCCACCGTCAAAAAGATTCCATGTAAGTCTGGCTCCGATTGTGTAAGCTTTGTGCTTGTCTGCATTACCTAAAAATGTATTGTCTGCGGTACTAACTTCGCCAAATGCTCCTAAAGTAGGGTAATAGGCAGCTTGACTTACTTGTAACATATCTTTTGTAATTTTAAGCCCCGTTGTAGCTTTTTTCAAATCAATATTACGTTGTAAAATTTCTTCATCACTCATTTTTGGCATTACGACTTCTGATGTAGGCGTCTGAATATGTTTTACTTTTTGGTTGAGTAAAAAACTGATGTAGTGATACAATAATTTTTTATTTGAATTCATTTGTACTAAAAGTCGCTCAACATTTCCTTTTTTCGCTTTAACTTCTAATAAATCGACATGTTTTGCATAGCCCACATTTATCATTGTTTTTGTAGTATTTTCCAATATATTTATATTGTCCAAAATTTTATTAAGATTTTTTATAGAAGAGTCAAGTAATGCCATATCATAAAAACTTTTTTTCAGCTCATACTTTTTTTCACTCTCTACATTGTTTTTATTTAAAGATTGCATTTTTTTCATTTTTTTCATAATGTCAGTAAAACTACTAATCATAAAACCTGTAAAAAGAGGGACTTCATATTTGAGCTTACTTTGAAATAGATTTCTATATCCTGGATAGTTTAAATCATTTGGTTGCACTTTTAAAACATTTGTTGTTCCTGGAGGTGGTGATAAAAAATCAGCAAATCCAAAATCTCCAAAAGTAGCTTCACGTGAAGCTAATTTAAAACCAAATACATTACCGGCATCATTTGAACGTGCAGCGTCTTGCGTAAAAGTCAGTTTTCCCCAGTTTTTCCCCGATATCGCGTCAATATCTTCTTTTGCAGACAGTTCATCAAATTTTGCTGCCCTAATTTCCAAGTTTTTTGTTTTTAAAAGTTGTAATGCTTGATTCAGTGTTAGTGCATCTGTTGTTGCAACAGAGGCATGTAACAGTAGAGAAAAAGCAAAAATACCCACTACCTTTTTCATCTTTTATTGTCCTTTTTATGATTATAATAATTTTAAGTTTAGATTATAACATAGTTTTTTACACTTTTAGAGTACAATGTGCTATGAAAAATTTATTCTTACTTTATCTGACTTTTACAACTTTATTATACGCAAATAATGTTAAAAATGCTTTGCAGTATGAAACGTCTCCTTATCTGAAACAGCATGAAAATAATCCTGTAAATTGGTATGCATGGAATGAAAAGACACTGCAAAAAGCGAAAAAAGAGCATAAGCCCATTTTTTTATCTATTGGGTATTCAACCTGTCACTGGTGTCATGTCATGGCAAGAGAATCATTTGAAAATAAAAAAATAGCAAAACTTTTAAATGATACTTTTGTTTCTATAAAAGTGGATCGAGAAGAAATGCCCCAAATTGATGCACTCTATCAAAATATTTTCCACCATGTACATAAAAGAACCGGAGGTTGGCCGCTTAGTGTTTTTATGACACCCCAAAGAAAAGTTTTTTATATTACAGGTTATATTCCTCCAAAAAAAGAGAGTTATTCTCAAGGATTTCCAAAATTGATAGAGAAACTTTCAAAATTATATAGCAATAAAAAAGTGCTTCATAAAACAATTCAAACAATTAAGAAAGATGTTGCATCTGCTGTACAAATTACAAATACAGAAGATAAAAATATTTCACTGAAGAGTTTGAAAAAGTCTTTGAACAACTCCTTTGATGATATTTACAAAGGCTTTGGAGGCGGCCGAAAATTTCCAGAGGCGTCTAAACTCTCTTTAATGATGGATGTAGCTGCAATAACACAAGACAAACAGTTGCAAAAACACTCTTTTGAAATGCTTGATGTTATGGCACTTAGAGGATTATATGACCATGTAGGCGGAGGATTTTTCAGGTATAGTGTTGCGGCGGACTGGGAAATTCCACATTTTGAAAAAATGCTTTATAATCAGGCAGAGCTTATTCCTTTATATATTCGAGGATATAGACTGAGCCATAAAAAATTGTATAAAAAAATTGTGCAAGAAACAGTGGCTATGGTGCAAAAGCGTTTTGCAAAAAATCATTTGTATTTGAGTGCAAGCAGTGCCGAGAGTAATGGTAAAGAGGGCGAATTCTTTACTTTTACAACACAAGAGATACAAAATGCTTTAAAAAACAATCCTCATAGAACAGCAATAGAAGAGGCTATGGGATTTAGTATAGAAGGTAATTTTGAAGATAAAGTACATGTAAACTTTTTGGGTAATACAAGACCTATTGGCTTTAAAGCGTTTCAAAAGAAATTATTACAGTTGCGTAAAAATAAAAAATACCCTTTTATAGATAAAAAAATAAATACAGCATGGAATGCAATGATGATAGAAGCACTATATAAAGCCTCTATTTTAGATAAAAAATATAAAAAAATGGCCGATGAACATTTACGAGCTTTACAAAATTTAATGTTTAAACGGGGTGAATTGTATCATCAGACTATTCCAAACGTAGAGCCGATACAAAAAGGGCTTTTGGAAGATTACAGTTTTTTTATATCTGCTCTTATTGCAGGGTATGAAGTTGATTATGATGAAAAAAAACTTAATTTTGCCGAGTATTTGCTCAATGTTGCAAAGAGTAAGTTTTACAAAAATGGTGTATGGTATCTCTCAGATGATACTTTACATGTAAAAGCAGGATTAAATGATAAATATTATACCTCAGCACTTTCTAAAATGATACAAAATATTGTGAAAATGGCTTCTTTAAAAGCATCTTTCAGGTATGAAAAGTTTGCACAAAAAAGTATAAAACGTTTACGCTCTCAACTTATAAGCAAACAAGCTAATATTCCAGCTTTGGCAAAGGCTTATTTGATGCAAAATATTGGAGTGGTGACATTAAAAAGTTCAAAGAGAAATTTGCTAAAAAATGTTAAAATTCTTCAAAATATAAAATATCCGTATGTTTTTACTGAAAAAAAAGAGTATGATGATTTTTTAGCCTGTACGTTAAGACGATGCTTCGTAAACAATAAAAATTTACAATATGTAATCCAAACAATAAATAAAAACTTTATAAGGAAGTAAATGAGAAGTATAGGACTTTTAGGTGCGATTTCTATAGGAATAGGTGGTATGGTTGGTGGCGGAATATTCGCCGTTTTAGGTGAAGCTGTTTCTTTGGCACACGGTGCGACTGCGATTGCTTTTGCTATTGGCGGTTTAGTAGCTTTCTCAACAGCATATTCGTATGCAAAACTCTCTGTAAAGTATCAAAATGAAGGCGGAACCGTTACATTTATAGATAAAGCTTTTGGAGATAATATTCTCTCTGGCAGTGTAAATTTAATGATGTGGCTGAGTTATCTTGTAACAATTTCGCTTTATGCGACAGCATTTGCCTCGTATGGAGAGACTTTCTTTTCACATAAATCTTCTCTTTTGCACCATGTATTAATTACGGTTGCTATTGTATTTCCTGCATTAATTAACCTTGTAAGTGCTTCTTTTGTAGGTAAAAGTGAGACAATTATTGTTATTATAAAAGTATCTATATTGGTTTTAGTCATTATAGCGGGGGCTTCGTATGTTGAACCTTCACGTATGTCACCCGAGAATTGGCCCTCATCATTTTCGATGGTCGTTGCTGGAATGATTATTTTTGTAGCATATGAGGGATTTGAGCTTATTGCAAATTCGGCAGAAGATATTAAAGAACCTGCAAAAAATTTACCTCGGGCTTTTTATGCTTCTGTAATTATTGTTATTGCTCTTTATATACTTATATCTATTATTACCGTTGGTGACGTACCTGAAGCTAAACTGATGCAGGCAAAAGATTATGCTCTTGCTATTGCTGCCAAGCCTGCATTGGGGCATGTCGGATTTGTACTCGTTGCCTCTGCGGCTTTACTTTCAACTTTTTCTGCTATTAATGCGACAATATACGGAAATGCACGGCTTGGTTATATTATTGCAAAAGATGGAAAATTACCAAAGTCTTTGATGCATTCAAAAAATAATGTTCCTTTTAACGGTGTTTTATATACAACAGTTTTAAGTATTATTTTGGCAAATAGTATTGATTTAACGGAAATAGCTATTATAGGCAGTGCAAGTTTTTTATTGATTTTTTTTCTTGTCAATATCAGTGCATATAAACTTAAAAAAGAGATAGGAGCCAGTGCTCTCATTTTGATATTTTCTTCTGTGCTAAGTCTTTTAGCCTTAGGTACGCTTTTATACCATACATACACTTCAAATCCTAATGCTATTATGGTTTTTATGAGCTTTATAATTATTTCTGGTCTTTTTGAATTGATTTATGGGCGTTATGTGCGGGGGCATTTCTTCAACAGACATTATAAAGCAAAAAAAAGAGCTTAACATTGCACTAATATCTTCAAGATATAATTTGTGTATGAAAAAGATTATATATACATATTTACTTATTGCTCTTGGTTTACAAGCACAAACGTTGACTTTAGAGCAAAGTATACAAAAGACACTGCTAAATCATCCTGATATTAAATCATTTACTTTAAAGGTAAGACAATCAAAAATGGGGTATAAATCTGCTCTTTCAGATTATTTGCCTCAGGTAAACTTATCTGCCCAGTATAACCCGACACAAACCTATGCACTTCCTGTTAATGGAAAATTTCACACAGTAAATGATACCTACTGGAGTTTGGGAGCGAGCCTAAAACAAAAAATTTGGGATTTTTCTAAAACTATGGCAAAAATAAATGCAAGTAAGCTAGATGAAAACATTGCGACACTTTCATTAAAAGATTTAAAAGATTTGCTTGCCTCAAAAGTGAAGTCTTTATATGAACTGATGGTTGTGCAATATGAGGCTATTAAGGTGAGAAAAACTGATTTAGACTTAAAAAAGGCTTATTATGCTCAGGCACAGGCACTTTTTAAACAAGGGCTGAAGACTGAGGCAGATACGAGCCGTTTTTTATCTGCTGTATATTTGGCAAAAGATAATCTAGCTATTGCAAAAGCTACTTATGAAAAAGCGAAAAATTCATTATCTCTTTATATGGGAGAAAAAATTCCTGATGATGTAGTGTTGCAGACAAATGTAATAAGAAAAGAGTTTCATCAAAATAACAATAGTGTCAAAAATATACTTTTAGCCAATAATGAACTGAAAATTTATAATGAGACCATACAAAAAAATACACTGCTTCATCAATCGGCGAAAGCTTCTCATTATGGTTCTCTTGATTTACTTGCTTCTTATGATCGTGTAGGTTCGTTAAACTTATATGACACTCAGCTTGTCGGTGTTGTGCTTAATATTCCTTTATATGCAGGTGGCAGATTAACTGCTGATACACAAAATGCAGAAATTGGTATGCAGATAGCAAAAGAGCAAAAAGCTTCAAAAGTCTTGGCATTAAAAGAAGAAATAAGTAATCTCATTTTAGATATACAAAGATATGATGAAACAATACAAGCAAAAAAAGCACAACTTGATGCTGCACAAAGTACAAAAAGAGTGCTTGATGGCAGATACAAAGAGGGGCTTTCAACTTATATAGAAGTTTTAGATGCGAGTAGTTTAGTATTGGATGCAAAACTTGGACTTCTTGAAGCATATTATGCAAAAACTTTAAGTATAGATAGAATTGATTATTTAAAAGGAAAAATATAATGAGTAAGGCAGTTAAATATATAATTTTTATACTAGCAGTATTGGCATTGGGACTTGTTTTTTATAAAAAAGTTTATATACCAAAACATACATTTCAAACACTTAACCTCACGAGAGGTGATTTACATGTAAATGTTTTTGGCATAGGTGAAGTAGGGGCAAAAAATATTAATGCAATAAATGCACAAACAGGCGGTAAAATAACGCAAATAACAACAGATGAAGGACAATGGGTAAAAAAAGGGGATTTACTTGTGCGTATAGATGCCGTTGATTTACCACAGCTTATAGAAGAAGCAAAAATGTCGGTATACAAAGCAAAATCTGAACTTGAAGCGGCACAAAAAGATTTAGATTCACTACTTGCACAAAAGGTTCTTACACACTTAACATATATGCGTTACAAAAAATTAAAATCACAAGCATTTGTTTCACAATCAGAGTATGATAAGGCAAAAGCAGATTTAGATAGTAGTAATGCCAATATAAAAGCGACACAGGCACATATAGATTCATCAAAAACTGAAGTAGTTCGTTTAGAAAAAGCTTTGGACGCTTTACATGTAAAACTTTCCCGTTATAAAATATATGCTCCGATTGATGGATATGTGATTTCTAAAGATGCTGAGGTGGCACAAAGTGTTGTGCCGACGCAAAGTATACTTAAAATAGTTGATCCAAAAACTGTATGGATAAAAGCTTACATAGATGAAAAAATAAGTGGCAATGTAAAAGTGGGGCAGAGTGCATCAATAACTTTGCGTTCACAAAGTAATAAGCAATTAAATGGACATGTAAGCCGTATAGTAGCACAGAGCGACGCCGTTACACAAGAAAGAGAAGTTGATGTCAGTTTTGATAATCTGCCGATACCGTTTTATATAAATGAACAAGCAGAGGTACTTATTACAACGCAGCAGTTTAAGGATGTAATTAAAATACCTACTGATTTAATTGTTTACAAAGACAAAAAAGCCGGTGTTTGGATAGAAAAAAATGGATATGCACATTTCTTACATGTAAATATTATTGCCTTGAGTGATAAGCAGGCGGCAGTGAAAAATTTAGATGAAGATACTCAGCTTTTAGTGCCTAATGTAAATAAAAAGTCTTTGAGCGAAGGCATGAGAATTTACTAATGATAAATTTAGCACAAAAAGAGATAGCACATACTCTTGGAAAATTTATAGTAACTGCTATGGGTGTGGGTATGCTTCTTGGTATTGTTCTTATTATGATGGGGGTTTATCGTGGTATGGTCATAGATGCTCAGGTACTTTTAAATGATTTGGATGTTGATTTTTGGATTGTTCAGGAAAACACCTTGGGACCCTTTGCAGAATCATCAAGAATTCATGAAGATTTAAAAGATACCATTAAGGTTATAAGAGGCATAGACAAATCTGAAGGGATTACTTTTCAAAATCTACAGCTTCCTTCAAAAGAGGGTGCTATTCGTGTTTTTGCGGTTGGATTTGACCCTTTTGGAGATATTAGTCCTATAAATCCCAAAAGACTTATAAAAGGTAGAAGCATTAATAAAAGTCATTATGAAATGGTTGTAAGCGATAAAACAGGCTTTAAACTGCGTGATGTTATCAGACTAGGACGTGATGATTACAAAGTCGTAGGTATCACTCACGGAACGGTCTCTTCAGGCGGGGACCCTCTGGTGTATATCAGCTTAAAAGATGCACAGGAACTACAGTTTTTATACTCAAATGAGAGAATTAGAGCAGATCGAGCCAGAGGTATTAATACGCTCAATTCTCATATAGTTAATGCCGTTATTGCAACGAAAAAGAGTGGTTATGATACCAATATAATTGCTAAAGATTTACGAAGATTTAAACATCAAAGTGTTTATACAAAAAAACAAGAAAAGACAATTCTAACGAAAAATCTTATTAAAATGGCTTCCAAACAGATTGGGATGTTTACCGTTATTCTTGTAATTGTCTCAACTATTATTATCGCACTTATAATTTACACGATGACACTGGAAAAAATGAAAGAGATAGCCATTATGAAACTTATTGGTATACCTAACAGTATGATTATTAAAATGATTGTACAAGAGACACTTATAATGGGTGTATTGGCTTTTATATCGGGTAATATTTTTGCACATCTTATATATGCAAAATTTCCAAAAAGAGTTGTATTAGAAATTCCAGATGCTTCAATGCTTTTTATTGTTGTAATTTTTGCATCTATTTTAGCTTCTTTAGTGGGTGTTAAAAAGGTTATTAGTGCAGACCCTTCAGAAGCGATAGGTGGTTGATATGAATGCGAAACAAGCAATAAAAGTTGAAAATTTGGTAAAAAATTTTGGTAAAGGTGATAGTTTTGTTGAGGTAATAAACGGGGCTTCTTTTGAAGTAAATAAAGGAGAACTTGTAGCTCTTGTAGCTCCAAGTGGTGCCGGAAAAACGACACTTTTAATGATGATAGGGTGTGTGGAAGAGCCTACAAATGGGACTATTTGGCTGGGTGAAGAAAAAATCTATGATAATAAATGGTTAACAAAAGAGACTAGAAAAATAAGACGTGAAAAAATTGGCTTTATTTTTCAGGCACACTATTTGATTCCTTTTTTAAATATTTTAGAAAATATTACGCTTGTTCCTCAAACAAATGGTGTCAGCGAAGAAGAAAGTAAAAAAATAGCTTTTGAGCTGTTAAAGTATTTTGAAATAGAAGACAAAGCCTATGCTATGACATCAGAACTCTCAGGCGGTCAAAATCAAAGGGCTGCTATTGCAAGAGCTTTAGCAAATAAACCTCAAATTATACTCGCAGATGAACCAACAGCAGCACTAGATTCAAAACGCTCTGTAGATGTTGTAAAAATGCTTAAAAAAATAGCGATAGAACAAGACGTTGCAGTTATAATGGTAACACATGATGAAGCCATGTTACCTCTTTGTGACAGAATATTAAAAATAGAAAATAAGCAGGTGGTTTCATCAAAGATTGTAAAAGATAAGGTAATTTTATAAAATATTTGATATACTAGGAAATGGATAATAAAAGATTTGTTATAGCGATTTTTCTCACCATTTTAGTGTGTATGGTTGTTTTTTTAGAATTTGATCGAATGCAAATGAAAGCGATGTATAAAAATGCAAATGCAATTGCATCAAATCTTGAAAATAAGTTGCAAAATGCTGTTAAAGATGTAGAGTTTTTACACTTAGCTGGTGTATATGAAATGCAAAAACGTAAGTTATTGCCTTTACAAAGTGCTTTATTCATCAAAAAGATTGATAATAATGGAAGCTATGCGTTAGATGGATGTGATGATGCATCAATTCCTCTTAATGATAAAATTAATTTACTGGGTTATAATAATTCTGTATCTTACACAAAATATTTGTATGAAATGCAGGCTGCTTTGAACCTTGAACCATATATGAAATTGATATACAAAAAAAATAAACATTACGCATGGGTATATTACTTTTCTAAACATCATTTTACTGTATTATTTCCTTATGTCTCTTCAAAAAATTTTAATTTTAAACCTTCTTTGGAACAAGAAAATTTTTATTTATTGGGTACACCAAAAGTGAACCCAGATGCAAAAATATTTTTTACACCTTTATACATGGATAAAATTGGTAAAGGTTTGATGCTTACTGTAGGGATGCCTCTTTATTGTCAAAAAGAATATTTAGGTGTTATTGATGTAGATATTACACTCAATAATTTAGATAATACACTCTCTGGGCTAGATTATTTTAATAACCATAGTGTAATTTACAATCAACAGCATCAAGTAGTAGCAAGTAATAATATTATTAAAAATTTGGATAGAAGTAAGATATATAAAATAGACAAGATATTACCGGATGACATATTACATATATCTAATACATACAAAAGCTTTAAATATGTACATTCAAAATACGTTTTTATAAAAACTTTATCATATGGAAATTTTAAATTTCTTTATATTGTCAATGCATATACTCTTTGGTTGAAATCTTTTATATATACTCTTCCTATCTTTTTGTTTATGCTCTTTTCTATTTATTTAGTTTATGTATATAAAAAATCAAAAAAGCTCAATCAAAAGTTACAATTACAAAATGTAGAAGATTATATGACAGGTATGTATAATCGAAGATATTTTTTTAAAGTTGCTGAAGCATTGTTTTTAAAAGCAAAAAGAAAAAATAATAAATTAGCTGTTATTATGATGGATATTGATGATTTTAAAAATATTAACGATACCTATGGTCATGATGTTGGGGATATCGCGATTATGGAAGTGAAAAATATTTTTAATGAAAATTTAAGACATTATGATTTGTATGCTCGTTTTGGTGGTGAGGAATTTTGTCTTTTACTTGATGATATTAGCAAAGAAGATGTTATAAAACTTTTTGAAAAAATTAGAAAAAGCTTTGAAGATAATATAATAAAAACAGGAAGAGTGGAATTAAAATATACTGTCTCTTTTGGAATATTTTATGGATTGTTGGATTCTTTAGAAAACATGATTAAAGAGGCAGATAAAGCAGCATATAAATCAAAAACAGCAGGAAAAAATAGAATTACCCTCTACGAATAACAGGAGCGTAATAGGTGAAAATACGAGTCTATTACGATTATTCTATAGGGTCTATTTTTTAAGTAAAACAAGCAAAATATGGCACTTCTACCGACCATATTTGCTAGAAACAACGAAAAAGTGTCAAACTACTGGCACTAATCCGGCACCAAAT
>JALUXS010000007.1 GCA_027013185.1 Sulfurimonas sp. | reverse complement strand
TCAAAACCCATAGCCAAATCATCATTTATCCCTTTTTCATAGCTGTTTTTCTCTTTATCTATGAAATGAATACTACTTGGAATAATATCTACATGTAGAAGTTGTTTTTTTAAATTTTGCAGATTATTTTGAATGAGAGATTTTAATGTATTACTGTCTGTTTGTATATTAATACTGAGCTGATTTTTTTCAAAGAGTGCCAGTCGTAAATCAAGTTCTCCATAATCTTTTAATTGTAAATGTATATCGCAAAAATATTTATTGTTTTTTGCGCTTTTGAGTGTCAAATTACCATCTTCTAATGCATCCCAAGTATAAGGGATATAGAGTGATGAAGCATTAGAGAGATGTGAAACCAGTTGATTATAGTCAATTTGGAGTAACAGTTTGTCTATATGTTTAAGAATATCTTGTTTGTTGCTTTGCGTAGCATTGCTTAAATCATCATGGGTTTTGAGCAAAAGAGCTTTGATGTCTGATAAAAAAAGCTCTTTTGGAGTTGTTGCATTTTTTATATTTGCTTCTAAAAAAACACCAGAACTTTGCAATTTTGTTTTTAATTCTTGTGGATTTATATCTTTTATATTTACTAAAAATTTTTCAAGTGTTTTTTCCAGAGGCATTTGATTTTTTTCTTGTTTTAATGTTTGAAGCAGTTCTTTTAGTGTGAAGTTCATATTTGAAAGGCTTTTAAGTGTCGGATTGTTTTTTAATAAATCAAGTAAAAGCTTATCCTGTGTTGTAGTTGCATTAATTGATTGTTTGAGTAAAGTGTCTAATATTGAGCCTAAATCTTTTGCTTTAGTGAGCGTTTGCAGTTCCTGTGGTGATGCACTTTTTAAAACCTCTGCCAAGGCTTTGTTTGTATTTGGCAAAATGAGTTGCAAATGCTTTGCTGAAGAGCTATTTAGGTTTATCATAGTATAAGTTTATCATACTTGAGTATAATACGCAAAAAGCAGAGAGAAAAATGAATAAAAAAGTAGAAGAAATTTTAGATATTTGGCATAAACATTTTGAGGATGAAAAGAACCAATATTCCGAGTATGAAGCTTCGGATATCGACTATTTTGTCGGCTGTATGCTTTACAACCATTTTGCATTTTCAAAAGCACTGGATAATCTAAAAACAATGGATTTGAGTTATGATTTTTTATCTGGATGTGGTGAAGAATATGATGATATTAAACAAATTATTGCAGATATAAAATTTGAAGACAAAGAAGAGGCTTTGGCTTTTTTGCAAACGTATATAAAAGAGGCAAAAGCAAAATATACAAAACCGGAGCTCTATTTATTAGACAGGTTAGAATACCATGTAAATGCAATGGCTCAGCGTTATGAAAAAAATGTTGATGTACAAAAAGTAGATTTTGAAAATCCACTTTTAAAAAAATAATGAAAAAGTATCTTATAACAGCTAATCCTTCTTATTTTCAACTAAGAAAGTATATGCCTGACTTTGCACTTTACCGTGATAAAAAAAATGAAAACTATGCCATAGAGGCAGAAAATTTTGTGCAAATGTGCAAGCCTTTAATAGGTTTACATGTACTTTTACATCAAGATTACAAACTAGCGGCAAAGCTAGGTGCAAGAGGTGTTCATTTGACCTCCAAACAATTTGATGATATACCAAAAGCAAAAGCACTGGGGCTTGAAGTGATTATGAGTACACATACACACGATGAAGTACATGTAGCAGAGGCGATGGGGGCTGATTATGTGACATACAGCCCAATATTTGCTTCTCCTGACAAAGGAGAGCCTAAAGGTGTAGAAGATTTAGAAAGTATTGTCAATATGACTGATGTGAATATATTTGCACTTGGAGGCATAATAAGCGAAAAAGAAGTACAAGAAATAGAACAAACTGACGCATACGGGTTTGCTTCCATTCGCTATTTTTTATAGCAGTTTTCCTGCTAAATAGCCACTAGCAAAACTCCATTGCAAGTTGTATCCTCCGCATGGGCCATCAAGATTCATTACCTCTCCACAGAAATATAAGCCATCAATAATCTTACTTTGCATTGTTTTTGGATGTATCTCTTTTAACGATATGCCACCTCTTGTAATCATAGCCATTTTAAAACCGTCATGTCCGGTAATGGTGAGTGGAGTCCAAGCAAGGAGAGAAATAAGTTTATCGCGTTTTATTCCTTCAAGTTTTTTATATTTTGTATCTGGATTTACTTCTGCAAGGTGGCATATTTCCATTGAAAGTGCTTCTGGGATGAGAGTTCTTAGTAATTCCATAACTGTTGTTATATTTTCATGGGAGAGTTCTTCCTTGAAATGCTCGCGTATCTGCTCTTCATTTTTTCCTTTTGTAAGATTGAGAAGCAGAGGAACTTCACCGTATTTTTTCAAAAGAGGTGTCACTTCTCTGGCAAAATCAAGCACAACAGGTCCGCGTATGCCAGCATTTGTAAAAATTAAATCACCCTTGGCTCGAAGCTTTTTATATTTTTTGATATCTACACGAAGCTCAACTTTGGCAATTGTATCTGCTCTGCAATTTTTACCCCATGTTTCTTTTGTTTTTAAGGGCATCATAGCAGGGGAGAGCTCTGTAATTTTATGACCGACTTCACTTGCAAGATTATAACCGTCACCCTCAGCACCGAGAACGGGATAGCCCAGACCTCCTGTTGCAATGATGACATTGGGCGATAAAAATATTTCAGCCTCTGTTTTAACGCCGTCAATATGATTCCCTGTTGCCAATAGTCGCGTAACTTTTTGCGAACATTTTATTGTGATGCCAAGACGCTTCATCTCGTCTTCTAAGCCTGAAATAATAGTCGCAGAAGAGTGTGAAGTAGGAAAGACGCGAAAACCGTCTGGTGCATGTGTTTGTATGCCAATTTCTTCTAAAAATTTTATAAGCTTATGGTAATCAAATTCTTTGAGGGCATCTTGCATAAAACGTCCCTCTTTTCCAAAGCGAGCCATAAAATCTTCATTTGAGAGCGTATTTGTTAGATTACATCTACCGCCCCCCGTTGCTTTTAATTTTGAAGCTATTTTTGTAAGTTTTTCTAAAAGCAGAACTTTTTTGCCTGCTCTTGCAGCTACTATAGCTGAAATAATGCCAGCTGCTCCGCTTCCAATAACTATAACATCATAATTCTTTTCATTCATAATGTAATTTTAGTATAATTGCGTTAATGAAAACTTATTATGGCGATAGAGAGAAGTGTTACAAGTGCTACAGACCAAAAAGCTCATGTATGTGTCAACATTTCCAACATATAAAAACAGACACAAAATTTGTGGTGCTGATGCATCCAAAAGAGTTTAAAAAGGTAAAAAACAATACTGGACATTTTACACACCAAAGTCTTGATAACTCTGAACTTTTTGTAGGCATAGACTTTACATGTAACAAAAAAATAAACGAAATTATTGCCACACATGAGAGTTATATACTTTTTCCTTCACCAGATGCACTTAATATCAGTAAAACATACCCAAAAAATAGCAATAAACCTTTGGCAATTTTTCTTATAGATTCAACTTGGGCATGTACAAAAAAGATTTTTACTCAAAGCGAAAATTTAAATAAACTCAAACATATGAGCTTTACGACAACAAAAACTTCGCAATATTCTATAAAAGCACAGCCAGATGAAAATTATTTATCGACAATAGAGTCGACTTTAGTTGTTTTGGAATTATTAAATAAGTGGGAGATTGAAAATATAGAAGAAGAAAAATTTAATGGCTTTTTAAATCCATTTTTTAAGATGATAGAGTATCAAAAAAATCTAATAGCAAACCCTAAAAGTAATGCTGTTAGATTTAAAAGATATAAATAACTTATTTGTTTTGAATTGATTTTACCCAATTTTCTGTAACTTTTTGAAGTTCTTCATTTGGTACTTCTAAAAAAGAAATCTCAAAATTTTCTCCAAGGTCAGCAATACCGATGCTTCTAGGACGAACTGCTAACATTTTTGCATTGGGCAACATCTTTCCAAAACAAAATACAAGGTTTTTAGCAGCTTTGATATTTTCATCTAAAACATGTTCTTTCAAAGAAAGTGTATGAGCTAAGTGATCAAATACAGCAATTTGTGTTGCAATAGGGTGTACTTCTATTTTAGCTTGTAAAAAAGCAACTATATCATCTACATTTTTACATGTAGTCTCATTTTTTGCAATTTGCACGCTGTAAATTGAGTATTTGTCTAAAAGTAATGATTGTGTCATTTTTGATTCCTAATTAATTTTTTAGAAGTATACCTTATAATTATTATCAGTTTGATGAAAAAGCAAATTAAATTTATATATTTATGTTTATTTATTAAACATGATAGAACCAAG
>JALUXS010000006.1 GCA_027013185.1 Sulfurimonas sp. | reverse complement strand
CTTAATCTAAGCAAAGTGCATTCATATTTAAGACTTATTTTCTCCCTTGTTCTTAAAACATACAAATTTCACAACGTGGATGCACTTTGCTTAGATTAATAAATCTATCTTACTTTAAAGGAAAAATTATGGCAAAAATAGAGTTTTTAGGGCCAATAGATATAGATACAATGGATGTACATGTAAGGAATATGAAAGAGCTCTCTGTGCTTTTAAATGAGATTCCTCAAATGAAAGGTTGGATAGATAACTCAGCTGTTGCAGTTAATAATACAATCGTTTCATCATTGGATATTCCTCTTAACGAGAATGATATTATTACAATACTTCCTCCTGTGTGTGGTGGTTAAAAATGGTAAATAATAGCGAATACTTTAAAAGACAAATCGCATTATGGGGTGAAGATGTGCAAAATAATCTTTCAAAAAAGAAGATTGCCATTATCGGATGCGGAGGATTAGGCTCTACCTTAGGAATAACGCTTGGCTCGAGTGGTATAGGTGAAATTCATTTGGTTGATTTTGACACGGTAAGCCTACATAATCTTCATAGGCAGATTGCATATACTATAGAAGATAATGAAAAATATAAATGTGAACAACTCTCAAAACTTCTAAAAAGTAGATATGATAGGCTTAAAACAGAAATATACGCAGAAAGTTTTGCAGAGTTTGCTACACGAGATATTGAGCTTGATTTAATTATAGATGCAACAGACAATTTTGTTACAAGAGAGCAAATAGATCATTATGCGAAAGAAAAAGATATACCATGGGTATACGGTACAGTCGAAGGTTTTAACGGTTTGGTCTGTTTCTTTGACAAAGCTCCTTTTAAAGTTTTCGAAATTACGGACAGAAAACCTGGAGGCATAACACCACCTATAGTCTCTTTTATTGCTTCTTTGGAAGCAAATTACGCCTTAAGATATTTAGCAGGGCTACCAATAGAGAAAGATGAACTTAATTACCTCTATTTTGATGCTAACGGTGCGTTACGTCATAAAAAATTTAATTTGATAATGTAAAGGCCTGATATGCAAAGAAAATCTAAACTTATTGACAGCTATGACCGTGTTGTTGATTATATGCGTATATCGGTAACTGAAAGATGTAATTTCAGATGTCAATATTGTATGCCTGAAAAACCATTTTCCTGGGTACCAAAAGAGAATTTACTTAGTTTTGAAGATTTATTTAAATTTGTAAAAGTTGCGATTGACGAGGGGATTACAAAGATTCGCATCACAGGTGGGGAACCGCTTTTGAGAGAGGATTTGGATGAATTTATAAAGATGATTTATGACTACGATGATACGATTGATTTAGCAATGACAACCAATGCATTTTTGCTTAAGGGGGCTGCACAAAGACTTTATGATGCAGGTTTGCGTCGTATCAATGTCTCGGTTGATTCTTTGCAATCACCCATTGCACATCTTATTGCAAAAAAGAATGTATTGAAAAATGTTTTAGAAGGTGTGGAAGAAGCATTGAAAATAGGCTTGAAGGTAAAAATAAATATGGTACCTATGAAGGGGATTAATGATAATGAGATTCTTGATATTTTAAACTATTCGAAAAAGAAAAATATGACGGTTCGATTTATTGAATATATGGAAAATATTCATGCAAATACGAAAATCAAGGGGATGAATAGTGAAGAACTACTTCATGTGATTTCCAGTCGGCATATAGTCAGTGATCTCGGGTTTGACGGACACTCTCCCTCTCATTATTACGAACTTTCAGATGGCTACAAATTTGGAATAATAGAACCACATAAAGATGACTTTTGTACAAAGTGTAATCGTATACGATTAACTGCTGAAGGAAATCTTATTCCCTGCCTTTATTTTGATGAGGCATTAAGCATTAGAGAAGCTGTAAGAGAAGGGGATATTGATACAGCATCTGCAATTCTTAAAGAAGTTGTTCGCACTAAGCCGGAAAAAAATCGTTGGGGTGAGGATGATGAAAATATTTCGACCAGAGCCTTTTATGAAACTGGAGGATAACAAAATGAAAAAGAATAAATCATGTCCTGTTTCATTTAAGCTTATCGATGGTGTAGTAGCTCGTATTGGTGCATATTTTATAATTTTATTTCTTCTTACTTATATATTGACATCACAGATAGTGTTTCTTTATCTCTTAGCGTTAGATTTTTTTATAAGAATTTATATGAACAAATCATATAGTATAGTTTTTCAGCTTGCACGGTTAACAAAGAAGATACTGAAACTCGAAACTAAGCTGACAGATGCAGCAGCAAAAAGGTTGGCTGCACAATTTGGCTTGTTCTTTTCAATTCTGCTTGTATTTGAGGTTTCGTTCGACTTTGAACTAGCCTTTTACATAACCGCATCGATTTTACTTTTTTGTGCTTTACTCGAAGCTCTCTTTAACTTTTGTGTAGGCTGTGAAATATATTATATTTTAAAAAGGTGGGGATTATGTTAAAAACATTTAAGGCGAGATTAATAGCTATTACTGCTATTTCAATTTTATCCTTTATAATACTTGGATTATTTTTTACAAAGGCTTATTATGATTCAAAAGAGATAGCTGAAATGGAAAACAATTTGATTACAGTTGAAAAAAATCTCATACAACTTCGTAATTATCAGCAAAGTTTTTTTATTCAAAAAAATATGCAGTTTGCAAATATGTTTGAAAAAAAATACGCATTAATGATGAAAGAACTCAATAGTATCGCTCTTAAGTTTAAGGAGTCCGGTATTCAGGACGAAAAACTAACTCATCTGCGAAAGATGGTTCACAAGTATAATGAAAACTTTAAAAATCTCGTAGCAATCAGAAAAAAGATAGGTTTAACGAAATATGAAGGGCTTTACGCGGGTCTGGAAGAGAGTGTACATAGGCTAGAGGCACTGTTAAAGAAGAACTATCAGCTACAGTTACAGGTAGATATGTTGATGCTTCGACGTTCAGAAAAAGATTTTTTACTTCGAATGGATATGCAATATGTAGACAAACATGATAAAGCGTTTAAAATATTTTTAAAAGATACCAACAAAATTAAGCCACATGATCTTGAAAGAAGCATTGAATTCGCTAATAAATATCAGGCGGCTTTTTACAATATAGTTGATGGATATAAAAAGATTGGGCTGACGGATAACAGTGGTGCGAGAGGTCAAGTTACTCAGACAGTGCAACAGATAGAAAAAAATGTAAAAGAGTTGCTTACTGCCGTCAATCATAAATTGATAAAAAAAGAGAGCAGTATAAAAAGTCAGATTGTACTTGTATTTATTGTTCTATTTGTTATTTTGCTTATTTTTACCTATTTTGTAACGAAGAAAATTTCTAAGCAGATAGATGTTATAACAGGAACAATTCATAAAATTACAAATAAACAGGATCTTTCCTTGACTATTCCAAGTGAAGGAGAAGATGAATTCGCATTTCTTGCTACAAATCTCAATACAATGTTTATGAAACTCAGAGAGCTTATTAGTCAGGCAAAAGCAACTTCGTCAGAAAACTCTTCAATCTCACATGAACTCTCGACTACTTCGCTCTCTGTTGGTAATAATGTGAACAAATCGGTAGATTTTATAAATAACACAGTCGAAGATATTCGTTCAATGACAGAAAATATTAAGCTTGCAATTGAGGAGGCAAATGGTTCTAAAGAGGAAATTATTGAAGCAAATGGTATGTTAAAAGATTCTCGAGATGAAATCATAAAACTTACAAGTAGTGTTCAAGAGAGTTCTATAGCAGAAAGTGAACTTGCTACGAGTATAGAAGCACTTTCTAGTGATATAAATGAAGTGAAAAATGTTTTAGCTATTATCTCTGACATAGCAGAGCAGACAAATTTATTAGCACTTAATGCTGCTATAGAAGCGGCACGTGCAGGTGAACATGGACGTGGATTTGCTGTTGTCGCTGATGAAGTTCGAAAGCTTGCAGAAAGAACGCAAAAGTCACTTACTGAGATTAATGCGACTATTAACATCGTTGTGCAGGCTAGTATGAATGCGAGCGAACAGATGGCAATTAATGCCGAGCAGATGGATGGTCTTTCTGTTATTTCTACAGATGTGGAAAATAAAATAAATGATACAACGCTCATAGTTAACAACGCTACTGAAGCAACAAATAAAACTGTTCAAGATTTTGAAAAAACGGGAGAACAAATCAGTATAGTTCAGGAAAGAATTTTTGAAATCAATACAACATTAAAAGATAATGCACGAAGTGTAGAAGAGATAGCTAGTGCATCCGAATATTTGGATAAGCTAACACAGGAATTAACTAACAACCTTGAGCAATTCAATACCTAAGGAAGGTAAAAAATGAAAAAAATCGCTTTATCAGCTTTAGCTGCTTTAACTCTAGAATCAGTTACTGTAA
>JALUXS010000005.1 GCA_027013185.1 Sulfurimonas sp. | reverse complement strand
ATAGATAACAATGGCATATCGGCATGCTTAAAAAAAGGGCTTGAAGAGATTATGCAAAGCCTTACAGCACAAAAGTATCTTTTTGATGGAAACCAAACCTATGGCGTCAAAAATCTTGAGACAATGGTACAAGCCGATGGTAAAGTAGCCGAAGTAAGTGCCGCGTCAATCTTGGCAAAGGTCACCCATGACAAAGATATTATAGCCGTTGCAAAGAAGTACCCTCAGTATCATTTTGAAAAACATAAGGGCTATGGAACAAAGCTACATGTAGAAATGATTAAAAAATATGGATACTGTGAAATTCATAGAAAAACTTATAAAATAAAAGCTTTGGAACCTACACTTTTTTAATAAATTTATGCTAAAATTCTTCAGCACACAAAGGCAAAACAAATGAATTTTTATGTGATTAAATTATTTACACTCAGTTCACTTCTTACCATCATAGTCAGCGGTTGTGCAAAATCTCAAGAAGAAAAAGAGCTCAAAGTATCAGATAACAATGTTAGTATCCGTATAGAAGGTACAGTTTACCCTCTACAACGTCAAGATGTTATATCCAGTGTATCTGGAAAAATTAAACATTTATACATAAAATATGGCGACAAAGTCAAAAAAAACGAACCTATATATTCTCTTGATAAAGAGCTTATTCATTTAGATATTCAAAATAAACAGAGAGAAATTGCTTCTATAAAAAAAATTGAATCTTATGTAATGAAAAATATGAATAACCTACATAATGTTGCGGATGTAAATTTAGCAGCTATGGAACTTAAAAAAATAGCTCTACTCAAAGCAGAAGGATATATACAAGATTATGAACAAAATAATTATAAAAGAAATTACATCACTACGCTTAATTCACAAAAATCACAAAATACCACTCATTATGAAAGACTAAAAACACTTGAGAGCTCTTTGCGAGAAAAAAAGTTAGAACTGAAAAAACTGCAATATCAGCTCAAGCATGCCGACGGATATGCGAACATTAATGGATTTATTGCAGATATTCAAGTTCAAGAGGGACAAACCATACAAAGCGATAAAAAAGTATGTACTATTGTAAATCTAGACAAGGTTATACTAAAAGCAGGATTTGCGACAGGACTCCTGCCTTTTTTACATGTTAATCAAATGGTTGACATTAGTTTTGTTACGACACCTCCCTATGCTTTGCAAGCTCCGATTAAACAAATCACTCCAATAGTAGATCCAAAATTTCAAAGTATGACACTTAACATTATCATCCCAAACAAGCACTATATTCTCCAAGAGGGGACGCGTGCTTTAGTAACAATTAAACTTCCCAAAGAGGGACAAGAAAGTGTCAAAAAATACTTTATGCACAACAAAAGAGAACGAGTCGTTCAAATACAATCAAATATATAGATAGACCCTTCCCAAAGGAAGGTACTTGTGTGTAAAGCTCTCTTTTTCAAATTTTAAATCTACAGTAACGCTATTTTTAGAAGAGCGTAATTCTTTTTTTTCATAGGCATCATATATTTTTGTATTTTTTTTCAAATATTTAGAGTTAATTTTAAGATAAAGTTCTTTTGTGTAAGGCTCCGAGACTAGAACGAAACCTTTTTCATAAAAACGGATATATCCTTTTAAGGCATCAAGCTTTTCATACTTCTTGCCAAGAACATGCCCCAAGTCATAAAAATAGACCTCATCTCTTTCAAGTTCTCTGTTTTGTGAAATTTCTGCATAAACCATACTGTCTGCCAACTTTGCCATTGCATAACTAAAATATATGCCGTTTTTCGGCTTTACAGGCTTGTAAACTAAACTGCTCTCATATATTTTTTTATATGCCGGTGCAAGATAGTTCAAATAGATAAAATTTTTAAAACCGAATTTTTTATACTTCTTTTTATATGCACTAAGCATATCAATAAATTTCAAAGAGTCTTTCAACTCTTTTGAATCATCATAAATCGGATAATAATTTGTTACCGGCACAGAATTAACCCAGCCCTTTTGTGTTAGCTGTATTTTTATTTTTTTACGTACATCAGTTGTTATATAACTCTCTGTCATATCATACTGAACAAAAGGAAGAACATGCTTTGCTTGTCTAAACCCCTGATTTGTCACAACAAAAATATTTAAATCTTTTAGCTTTTGATAAAACCTGCTCACAAAATCAAAATAGCTTTTCCCCGTTTTAAGTTTATTGAAATTTTGTAGCATCGATTTGTATGCCTCTTCTTCTATATAACTGCCTGATGCCCAGTCAAAAAAGAGACCTCTAAAGCCTCGTTTCTTCATATTTGCAAGTAAATCATCGACTCTTTTTTGCGAAACCTCTTTATTTGAAAGATTATAATAATAATCTTGACACCAATCATAATGATTCTCTTTGCAATGTACAAAAGGACCGTTTGGATTTAATGTCGTGGTTTGCCTATTTTTGTAGAGCCACTCAATAAATTCTCTGTTTTTTCCATCAGTATAATAATATAAGGCTGGCATCCAGTCATAAGCAATTGGATACGTTACATGTAAGAGACCTTTTTCATGTAACAGTGCATACGTAACATCCGGATTTTCAACGTTACCAAGTTCAACTATGTTAAATCTTTTTGCCCATGCAATCTCTTTTTTATCACCAAACACAGAAGCAAGAGCGTAGTCTCCTTTTTTTTTCGTTATCTCTAAATTATGTGTAACAGGAGAAGCCTTATACGTATCTTTATTAACAAGCACAGAGTTATCAATACTTTCTGCCTCCAAAACAACACTTAGTAAAAGCCATACCAAGCTTACATGTAAGCCTATTCTTTTCATCGTTTTACCAACTCTTGAAATTTTATATCTTTAAAAAACAAAAACAGATAAAAAAGTAAAAAATCAACACTAAACAATAAAAGATGATAGAGTGTAGCAGCAAGTAAAGCGTCCTCTTTACTAACACCGTATCCACTTAAATAAAACACAACAGCAGCTTCATAGGTGCCAATGCCTGCAGGTGCCAATGGCAAAGACAATGCAACCGTAGAAAAAATAAACAAACCCAAAATAGTTGTAATATCTAAATCAAATCTAACCCCATAGGTAAAAAGAATATAGGTACCAACAAAATATGTCATCCATAATGCTGCCGTATAAAACGATAAAGAAAGAGGAGATTGAAACATTTTATGCACTACTTTATAGATTTTTTGCAAATAGACTCTCAAGAACTGGAAAGGGATTTTTTTGAGCAATTGCAAGGTTTTTGACGTATTGAACAAAAAAATAATCATCAAAATTCCAACCCCAAGTATAAGTAAAGAAGATTTAATAATCTCGCTTGCAGTATAATCGTATACCCAGATACATAGGAGTAAAAAGAGCATAATAATATCAAAAAAACGCTCTACAAATATAATTGAAAGTGTCTTATGATAATTATATTGGTAAAATTTTTTCAGATAAAATGCTTTTGAGAGTTCTCCAAGTTTTGCCGGTAAAATCATATTTAAAGCACTCGATACAATAATAGTCTCAAAAGAGATTTTAAAAGAGAGCTGAGACATTTTCATCCACCGAACACTCAGCACAAGTTGTGAAAAAAGTATCATCATAAAAGTAGCTGAAATCCCAAAAAGAGAAAATTTTGAGAAATCTATTTTTGTAGTATCAAATCCATAAAAAAGGTAAATGGATAGTGCTGTTAATAGAACAATTTGAATGATTTTATTTCTCATCCAACAGTGCCTTTATTTTCTTTTTGGCCGGAGATGAAGCATAAAATGCCAAAAAGTAGTCCAGATTATATGACGCATATTTTTTAAAATAGTGTAGTAAGTTTGCATCCATCAATTCATAAGGATGCACATATAAAACCGCATTATCTGTTTTTTTAAAAAGAAGTTTTAAAAGCCATAAAGGCAATACACGTAAATAAAAACCTCCGCTAAAAGGAATAATTTTTTTCGTTATAGGACGCTCTTGCACCTTGCCATATCGTGTATAAATTATAAAAGGAGTTTTTTTATCAATGGAGTTGCCATACATGTAGTTCTTCATCGGAAAATAAGATGAGGAGTATTCAAAGCCTGCTTTTGCCAAAAATTCATAATATCCTTTTTCAAAAGGTAGAGACCAGCTCGGACTTCTGTAACCTACAACAGGCTTACATGTAAGCTTTTCAATAATCTCTTTAGCCTCCACTAAGTCTTGGCTCCACTGCTCGAAATCTTCTGTATATACCAGATTATGATGCAACCCGTGACAGGCTATTTCTATACCGTTATGTGCAAGTTTCTGTACAATTTGAGGGTGCTTTTTTGCAAAACTGCCCAACACAAAAGCAGTAGCTTTACGATTTTTGCTAAACTCTATAAAACTCTCTATATATGTTTCATACTCCAATGGAGGCTCTTCTCTCCATTTTACTTTAAAATTCATATCAGTCACTTCTTCTACATCAAGAGTCAGCCAAATCATAAGTCAACCAAATATTTACAAAGTTTAGGACCTATAAAGTCCACAACATTTTTAGGAAGTTTTTTCCAAATTTGTGATGCAAAGGAGTATTTGGAGTAGATGTCAATTTTCTGGGATGTAAGGATATCTATTTTTACCGGTTTAGCACCGAATTGTGATTTAAATCTATACGTTGAACCCTCATATGAAGAACGACCAAAATCAAAAATCCTTTTGTCCGTATTATCACATATAAACTGTAGCACTTCCCAGTAAATATAATATCCCGCCAGTTTATTAGCATAAGTGCTTTTCACACCACCCCAAGGATACCAGGCAATCTCCTCATCAAGTATAATACACATACTCGCAACCACTTCTGTATTTTCATAAACATTAAAAAAAACAATCTCATCCGCAAATGCTTCTGTGAGCGTATAAAAAAGTTTTTTATCTAACACAGGAGTTCCATGCTTATACATTGTCTCGCTAAAAATTTGATAAAAAGCTTCTATATCTTTGGAATCATGCCCATATACAAGTTTGTAATCATACTTTTTAGATGCATTTCTCACTTTGTTTCTGCATCGTGATTTTACGGCATCCTTAAAAAGCTCTTCACTAGATTTCCCCTCAATATCCAAACGCATCGTTACCGTATCATTTGGCTTAAAATCATTATATGAAAAATTCAGCGTCCTTATTTGGTAGCTGTTCTCTTTTGCAAGTTCTAATAAATCTTCCACCTCATCATGTCCCCTATCGGTATAATTGAGTAAAGGCAGGTATGCAAGTGTTTTATGCCCACTTAAAGAGGGAACAATCAAAAAATCCATATATGCATCATATCCGTAGTGGTACTGCAAAGTATTTTTAAATTTATCAAGAAAATATTTTGTAAGGAGCACAGGATTATTAACATTTTTTTGCATTTTTTTTCGCGGACTCCCTTATAATTTTCGTTATCATTCTACTACTATTATTTTGCCCTACATATAAAATCATTGTCATTAAAACCATTAATGCCAGTACTATGTATACAATAAGATCCGTTCCACTTTTAATGGAAACCAAATATGCTATATGATCGGCATACGAGGGATATAGAATAAAAAAGAAAACAACCCCATATCCTGTAATCACTACAAGTTTTTGAAAAATCTTTAGTTTGGAAGAGAATGAAAATATAATAAAAGCAAGCGTAAGAATCGCAATGAGTAAAAATTTAATAAAAATCATTTCATCATGTTCCCGACAAAATAGTCTATTATAATATTGATACTGTTAAACATGGATTGTCCTTTTTCTATAGAATACTCTGTATAACGGATATTGCACGGTTTCTCAGTATAACGCATTTTAAGTGTTTTAATTATACTGATTATTTCTGAAGCATGTGCCATTCTGTTTTGAGTAATTTCAAATTGAGGAAATTTTCCTATATTAATAGCTCGTAAACCATTATGCGAGTCTGTCAGCCATATTCCTGTTGTCATCCATGTAAAAACTCTTGATGCCTGCAGTAAATATTTTTTACGCAAAGGCATATTCTCTGTTTTTCCTAAAAAACGTGACCCTAAGACAATATCTGTTTCATCATTTTGTAGTGTCTGTACAAACAAAGCAATATCCGCAGGGTCATGCTGTCCATCAGAATCAAATGTTACCACATAACTGCACCCTAACTCTCTTGCATACTCTATCCCTGTCTGTAAAGCTGCACCCTGTCCGAGATTGACGCTATGATGTAAAAGATAAACATCTTTTAAGCAGGCTTCTTTAGCACTGTTATCCATGGAACTATCATCCACTACAATCAGAACATACTTAGGATATTTTTGATGTAATTCTTGCAAAACACCTTTTATAACACGTTCTTCGTTATAAAGAGGAATAACGATAGCCACAGGAGTAGGATTATTCTTCAACTTCATCCTTTTTCATTTTTATTTTATCTATTTTTGTTTTTATTGACTGTTCAATATCTAAAAACGCATCCACCATAACAGCACTAAACATCTTTTCTCTCAAGTTTTTAATCTCTTCAACTGCCTGTTCATGCGTTTTACCTTGTTTATAAGACCTGTCACTTGTTATACCCGCATAGAATTCACCGACTGCAACAATCTGTGCATCAAGTGGAATTTGAGACTCTTTCAGACCAAAAGGATACCCTCTGCCATCAAACCTTTCATGATGATATTTCACAATATTTTCAATAGGATACAGATGACAAATCGGTTCAACCACTATACCGCCGATAAGAGGATGCTCTTTAATCAGGTTCATATCTTGTTCTTCAAACTTCTCTTTATTGATAACCGCTAGTAAATCGCCAATCATTCCAATATCATGCAAATAAGCACCAAGTGAGATAGTGTCAATCTCATCTTCAGATAAAAAGAGGGATTTTGCTAATTCTACAGAAATAGTCTGCACAATCAAAGAGTGATTTTTATAGTATTTGTTTTCTAACTCAATTGCCTCATTCGTAAATTTTAAAAATGAAAGATAATTTTGTACCATTTCACTATTTTGATTCATATTAATTAAAAAACTTCCCGCCATATCCAAAAAAGAACCAACTTGTGTCACACTTTGTAGAGTTAGAGGTTTGCTGTCATAAAATTCAAGTTTATAGGGAGTGTTTCTTATATAAAAAACTTTTTGCAGGGAGCTACCTGCAGTCTTTGTTTCATATTCAAAAACAAGTTTACCCTCTTTTGTATACAGCTTTGCACCCTGTGCCTTTGTAATCTTTATCACCAGTGCTATAAAAAACTTAAAAAATTCGTTTTGATCCATTTGCAATTTCATCAATGAGATAGAAGTACTTTTACCTAAATTTGATTGCGTTTCACCACCTTCTATTTTAAACTTATTCACTATTTGCTCGTAATAGCTCAATATTATGTCAAAAAAACCATAATCGTTGTCAATATCAATTAATTGGTAGCTAAAAAATAGTAGCATATTATTTTGGCTACTATTCATTACAGATGTTACTCTATAATTCCCACTTTTACTAAAAGTTTGCAAAGTTTTTCGTCCGACGCGAAGTGGTGCGTTGACATCAGTTTTTTCGGTAGTATTTGATTCTATGAGTATATACGTTTCTCCTCGTAATTCATATATTGCTACATATTTTGCCTGTACAAGCCCGGCACACTCTAACAGTTTATCTTCAACATCACGTTTTTGAGTTTTCAGGCTAAGTTCTTGTAAAAATTTATTAAAATCTTCAGATTTACTCTGCAGATATAATCTTTTTCTAAACACATTCAAAAGAATAACAAACAATATACCTGCCAGAAACAAAAAAACAAACCAAAATGAGGCTAGAAAATTATTGATTTGAGCGATGTTTGAAAAAATAATTTCTGGTAAAATATCATTAAAATAATATCTACTTTGCTCAAATATACTCATTTGCCTTCCTTTTTTATCAAGTATTTTATATAATTACTATTGTCAATTTCATATACTATCACTGTTCCTGTTTTATCATATACTCTTATATTTGAATGTTGCATTGTGTAAATACTGACCCATGTTTTTAAATTATCCTGAATCTCTCTTCTCCATCTGTAAAACCATTCATCCATACCTTTATAGCTATTTGGAAAGTTCTCAACAAATATAAAAACCTTTTGCGTTGGTATCTCTAAAAACTTGGCTCGAGGATTATATTTCAAAAGAAAATTCTGTGTATTTATATGGTATGCCTTATTTTTTATTTTACCATAACTTTGGACATAAGCCACAGCTGTCCAAGTAAAAGGTCGATTTTCTTTATTAATTTTTAAAATTATTTCAGGAATAGAAGTGTACTGTGTTTGATTTATATTTTTCCAAAAATATTTTGTCTCTGTCCATCTTGGCATACCTAATATAGACATAATAAACACGGCATAAAATAGTGATAAAATAGTTATTTGTGAATACTTTCTCAATAGAGATAATAGAGGTTTATAAAAAAAATAAAAGAGATAAAAAGAACTGAGAAGAGTTAGTGCAAAAAACATATACTCTCCCAATCTGTCTTGTTTTGTCAGTAGTGGTAGACCTGCATTAGGACCAAAATAAAGTATAAATACACCTAATACTATCAAAAGCCATGAAGTATTTAAAAATTTTCGTTTTGTAAGAAAAGAAAATATAAAAGCAAACAACCAAGCTCCAAAAAGCACTATATGTACTTTTGTTATATCAATAATAGAAACGATAGAAAATCCTGTTTTTGCTGTATTTTCAATATTTTTTTGCGTTCCAAGGAGTTTATCTAAAATAGGTGCTGCCGCACCGAAATCTTGAGGAATTCCGTACTTTATCATAGATAGAATCCATAAGTTACCTAATATTGCGGAAATAACAATAGCCAAAAAACCTTTTTTCAAAATATTTCTGTCTATTTTTTTAAATAACAAGGCATTCATAGCTATTAAAATACTAATAAATATTAAAACAATAGCTCCTCCCCCATGAAATATAAAGACAAGCATAAGAGTTAATGAATATACTAGTAAATATTTTAGGGTATGTTTTTGTAAAGTTTTAATCAAAAAATATGCATTTAATAAAACAAATATCGAAGCATGTTCATATGCCATTCCTGAAATATAACGAATATAAGGCGTAAATCCTATATAATTACCATTTAAAAGAACATCGGTAGCTTTTGGCATATAAAATTTTAATCCTAATATATCGACTATCATTGGATGTGCTGTTACAACATTTAATCCTAATAAAAAATTTGACAAAGGACTCATTAAAACGATTCCGTGAAACATAACGGCAAAAAGAGCGACATATTTTGAAGATGTAAAATCTTTTACTACATAATAAATAGATAGATACAAAGCAATCAACAATAAAAGAGGATAGAGACTAAAGAGTATAATCTGGTCGATATTCGTAAAAATATTTACAAAAAATATAAGTACTGATATACCATAAAAATCTGCACCAAATGTTTTATTATCTGCATACAAAATATTTTGTTGTAAAAAAGATACCCACTCCATAAACTGTGCGGTATCAGGAACTGGGTCACTGTAACTCAATAAACCTCTTGCTATAAGAACAACAAAGATATAGATAAAGACCCAATAAAAAAGAATTTGTTTCAGGAATGAATAAACGGTTATTGAATATTGTATACGCACAATTCTTTCATGCATATAATGACTTATTTTCTTTTTAAATCCATCAGTATTATCAAGAATGTCCAGTGACTTGAGCATCATTTTAATTCGCATATCATCCATAATTTTTATGATATTTTGCTTATAATAAAACTTCATAAAAGCTAATTTTGTCAGTATCAAGATAAGTAAAAAAAAGAGTAAACTAAATACTTTTATAAAAATCAAGAAAGTAACAACTATTTCTACATACGCCGTCATATAAATAAAATTAAATACTACTTTTTGCACCCCACTTTTGATGTGCTCTTGAGGAAAAATTTTTGAGGGCAGATAGTAAAATAGGACATAGGCTACTAAAAGCAATTTTGCCAAATACCAAAGATTTTTATATAATAGCGTATAAATTACATTTAAATCAACAAAATAGACATCTTGAGGTAACATCTTAAATTATCTTTGTAGAATTAGAAACTCTACTCTTCTATTTTTAGCCCTTCCTTCGGACGTACCATTTGAAGCAATCGGATTCTCTTCACCATAACCTATAGAAGAGATTCTCTTTAGTTCAACACCCCTTTTAGCTAAAGCATTCCTGACACTCTTTGCTCTTTTAGCGGAAAGTTTCTTATTATACTGTTTCGAGCCTATATTATCCGTATAACCAGCGACAAGCAAGTGTACATGTAAATGCTTTTTTAAAAATTGTGCTACAGGTTTTAAAAGTTTCAGACTATCAGGCTTAATGTGAAATGATTTATACTCAAATTCTAAATTATTCAACACAAGATGCTGCTCATTTTCAAGTTTTTCTACAGAACTATCAGTTTTTTCTACAGTTAGCTCTTCAACCGTTGTATTTTCATCTTGTATTGCCTTATGTGCATTTACATACATCTTGTTAAGTAAAAAATACAATAATTTCCATCGTAGCAGTTCTCCATCATAACGCTTATCTTTAAACTCAAAAGGATGGATAAATACAACACCTCCTTTGCCGTAAGAGACAAAAGAAACAAGAGGTTTATTTTTACTGTCACGAACAAGTACCTGCCCCTGAGGTAAAAAATCGACACTCAAATAATTCTGCGTTTGTATTTTTAAGTTCTTAATATCTTTAAAATAATCAAAATTATTTTTTGTTTGAAAACTCATTTTTAATGGTATATAATTCACGAAATCAATTGTTTTACTTTTATAAATATATGTTTTTACTTTTTTATCAAAGAAATTCATATTTTTACTTTTTTGTATAATCTTTTTTGTTATCTCTTTAGAAGCAATTTCTCCATTTCTTTTAAAGGTATCATAACGCGTGGAGTATATACCTCCTTCTACCCAGAGTATGCCGCCTTGACCTATCCACCATTTTAAAATTTCCTGTTCTTTGAGAGAAAGGTTATAGCTGTATGCTATATTTTCAAAGAGATTGTTTGAAACTCTTTGAAATTTATTTACCCATATTGGTAAAACATAAATAAAATCTTGAGAGAAGGGATTTGTACGTAATTTCCAAAAATCAACATCTTTAAGCGGAGATGCTTTGTATCTATAATCAATTTTGTCATAAAATTCATTAGAAAATTTTCCTCTAAAATCTATAACAGGCTGATTAGAAATAAAAGGGAACTTTTTTAGTAATCGTGTTCTATTATTTGGATGCATATACACATTTTTCACATTAACATCATAAACTTCAACCGATTCGGGAGTAAGAATCTTTTGTTGCAGCTGATGCTCATATTGAGTACTACAACCCACAATAAATAAACCAAATAATAACAAAGCAAAGAGATAATGACGCTTCATAAGTAACCCCTAAAATGATGAATAATAATAAAATTCTAATTTTTTGAACATTTTTACTGAATAGGCAAAACTATATGCCCAAAAGACTATACTTCCAACTAACAATCCATATACAGCATATTCCAGTCCAAACATACGACTGAGTATAACACCGACGATAAGATTCACTATTGTAGCTACGCCAATTGCTTTGAGAGAAAAATTTTGTCTTGAAAACGAAAAAATAAATAACACATTCATCAACCCGTTCACCATAAAGACATAAGAAATCGCAGCAACCCAATAGACAAAAGGGGTAAAACTATCAAAAAAATTCTTCGTAAATTCATAATTAGTATGATTATGCACAAAATATATAACATAATATGTGAACAATATAATTATAACAGATAAAACTGCATATACTATATTGAATTTCTTAAAAAAATAATATATCTCATTATTAAAGTTTTTATACTCTTTATATTTATATTTTACGACCATATCGTTGATTCTATACATAAATTCATGAATACTTATCTCAGTAAGTCCCATTAATAAAACCAATGCGATGAGTGCCCAGTCAAGCCCTAATTCATATGGAACATTAAACCAAATAAAGTAAGGCTTTGCTTCCACATTGGCACTCCAGGCAACCAACCTATCCGTCACCAAAAATACAAAATACAAAAATCCATACATATAAAAAGGAATAAGAGAATAAAAAAGTATTGAAGCCCGAGGCAAGAGTTCTCCCTCCGACTTTAAATCTTTATTTTTCAAATCATTTAATCTTCTATATGCCAATATACTGATAACTATATCTAAAACCACCAATGCAATAAACTGTGCTTCAGGTAAACGCACTTTAAATATACCGTGTGCAATATAAACAAATACAATTCCAGCAAGAAAGAAATAAAGAATATTGTTATACTCTTCAAACATGTAATAAATTGAAATATTTAAAAATAGCAAGGACAAAAGAAAATAAAATGCAATCATAATAAAAAAATAATAGGTTGGAAATACTTCAAAAAAAAGATTAAATGCTATAAGAACAATACCTATGATAACTACAAAAGCATACCCAACATTGAGCAATACCTTTGTAATATTAGAGGCTAAAATCACCTCTCCCTGTTTCAAATAAAAAAGTCCTTTTCGCCCAATTGCCTGAGCTGATGCTCCCGTTACAATAAGAGCCAAAAAAGTTCCTACGGCAATAACAGTCGCTTTCATCTGATCCATATCTATTCCTGACCAAATCGCATAACCGATTGAAAGTGTAAAAAATATTTGCACAAACATCGGCATAGCAAATGCCAAGCCTCGTAAATAGTTTTTGAACACTCGTATCCAAAACGGCGGCAGTTCTTCAAAGTTCACCAAGGATTTTACAGGATATGTTTTCATATTTTCATAACGCATCATATATTTTGCCATTGAAAATACATTCTCAAAACCGTAATCATTTTGTGCATCAATATCACGAATGCCATACACTTCCAATAAAGCTGACACTTCCCAAAAATCCAGTGGTTTGCCCCGTTCTTTAGTTATAGCATCATATAAAGTGCTTAAATCTTCATTGTGTTCTTGGCTCACTGTTGCCCTTTTTGCTCTTTAAATTCATTATACAAATTTTTATATAAACGTCCATAGTTCTCAACCATATCTTCTATGGTAAATCCATTTAATATGGACTCTCTTGCATCATGTCCCATTTCCAAAGCTATAGCAGGATTGTTTAATATATAAATTACTTTTTCGGCAAACTCAGTATATGCTTTGGGTCTTATAACAAATCCAAACCCTTCAAGCACTTCTTTTGTTCCTCCTACATCCGATGATATAACCACTTTCTCACAAGCCATTGCCTCAATCACAACAAAAGGAAAAGCTTCTGAAATACTTGTCAACATAACAACGTCACCCTCATTATAAGCACTCTGTGGACTGTTTGTTAGTCCTGAAAATACAAAATTTTCCTCCACCTCAAGCTCTTTTGCCAAGTCTTGACAGAGATGATAATATTTTTCATCTACTATAGGACCGTAGAGTTTAAAAAGTACATCAGGTATCTCTTTGGCAACAAGTTGTGCAGTTTTTATAAACGTTTCTATATCTTTGAGCGGATCAATTCTTGCAACCATAACAACTGTCGGTCTATCTTCTTCTTTTTGGACCTTAAATTGTTTAAAAACATTTGTATCTATGCCATTATAAATTGTATGAATCTTTTTTTCATCCACACCCCATTTTTTTTCCCATCTTGAGTTGTAATCGCATACAGGAGAGACAATATCGGCAAAATGAAAGTTTAATTTTGAAACCAAAGTAATAAGCCCCATAAGAAACTCTTTTGTACGAAACGGCATTTGATTTCTTGATGCTGCTAAGTACTGCTCCCGTATGTAAACACCATGTTCTGTAAGTAAAAATTTACTCCCGTACTTTTTTTTGGCTATCACACAAGAGAGTCCACAAAAAGCAGCAGCAGAAGAGTGATATATATGTGCTTTGGGCAGTGTTGGCAATAAAGATATCAAAAATCTATACAAATAACGTAATCCTTCTATCATATCAAATACTGTTGGTATATCTTCTTGCACTTTTTCATAATGTTTTAAAATATAATTTTTATAAACATTCCACAAAGCCTCACTACGAAAAGTTTCATAATAATCATAAATATGAAAATATTCATAAAAATTGTAGAGTGCATCACCTAATGCATCCAAGTCATGCTTATGCTGAAAGATATGATCTAAAACCAAGATTATAATTGGCTCTATATCTTCAATATTTTTATCAACTTGTGTTTTTATTTTTGCTTCATATATTTTGGAAAATTCTATTTTTCGTATGTATTCTATAGGTTCTTCCGTCCCCCAAAGTGGCACATTCAAAATATCCACAACATTGGGAGGGATGTCGAATTTTAATTTGACATAAGGATGCATTTGTATAGGTATAAGAATAAAATCTATATTTTTGAGTTCATGCATTAAAATATCAGCCCAAGTACTTACTCCACCCGTGACATAAGGATAAGTCCCCTCACCTGTCCATACTATTTTAATTCTGCCCATACAACTCTCTTTTACCTACTAATATTGCCAATAAAGACATCTCTTTTGTATATTTTTCATTTAAGTCAATTTCTTGACTTTTATATTCTAAATAATTTTTTACAGCATCTGAATAATCTCGATATTGTACAGCTCCGGCATGATACAACTTTACTGTAATTTCTATTTTTTTACGTAATAGTGCCACTTGCTCTTGCAATATATCCTGCTCCTTACGTACCATTTGCAAAGAATGATATGAACGCTCTACTTCTATCAAAATTTCTCTTGTTTTGAGTGAAAGAACATTTTTTTGTAATAAAATTGAGTGTAGTTCTTTTTCTTTATTTAATAATATATCACCTCTATTATATAAAGGAATATTTACATTTAAACCTAATTCCCAGTATGAAGAAAATCCTGTATTATTGAGATTTTTAAAAAACAATGCATCATTTGCTGCACCATATCCCAAATGTGAATTAAAATTAACACTCGGATAATATCTTCTCTTCTGTGCAAAAAAATCTGTCTGGTTTATTTTAAGCTTGTTTGATTCTAATGCTATATCACTACTATTTTGTATCGCCTGCTTTTGCAAATCACTCAAAGAATCATATGTAAAATTTATTTTCTCTGGCATGAGCTTATATCTTTTTTCTCCTTTGGCTTTGATACTATGTCTTAAAATATATTCATTATGTAAATGTGTATATTTTAACAACAAAACAGCTTTTTTTAAATTCAGCAAATCATTTTTAGAATCTATATAGTTTAATGTAGATGTTGAACCAAGGTTATATGCCTTTTCAATGCTTTTTTGCATCTCGGCCTGTTGGTTATACATCTGTTCAAAAAGTTTTAACTTTTCTTGTGAGATAAAAAGATTTGAGTATATATTTACACCAAAAAGCAGTAACTTCTCTTTGGCATTGAGTGCTTTAATATCTGCAAGCCTTTTATTTAAAATGTCATAGTTTTTATGTATTAACGCATACTCTCCATCATACAATAATTTATTTGCATTTATTGAAGCACCGACACCAGACTCATCAAAGCGTCCTGGCTGGGTAGTAGGCAACTTTGTTTGTTGTGTTGAAATATAAGAACCTGTTCTAGCATAAGCATTGAGAAAAATATCGAAACCATATTTGTCTTTTTTAATTTCATTCAATAAATAATCTATCTTTTTCTGATAAAAAAGTTCTTGTGCATTTTCATTGAATTCAAATAATGTTCCAATATACTGCTTAAAACCTAAAATATCATAATTATTATTGAATGCATTTTTATTGGTATTAGGAATTTGATAATTTTCTAGTATCTTAGGATCTTCACGAGTAGGTTTCATATCTTTTTTTGAGACATTAAATAGTCTTGCATTTACATCTTGTATATGAGATGACTTTTGTACAAAACTTGGTTCATCCAATTCCACGTTATCTGTTTGTGCTTTCAGCATAGATGCCACAAGACTGAGAAGAATAAAACTTTGCACTAATGTTTTAATAGGAAACTCCTTTTATAATTTTACTCTACTTTTCAACATATCAAACAATAAACAGGAAACTGAATAAGAAAATACAACCAGTAAAATACTCCCTAATACATCGGACACCCAATGTGATCCAACATATATTCTTGCAAACATGGACACAAAAATATAAAGAAGCAAAATAAATTTCACTGCTTGCAATATAAAATTATTTTTCACTAGACTCGATACCAGCAAAAACAATACTACTGCTAGTACAATGCTCAGAACACCGTGTCCAGAGGGAAATGAATACCCTGTAAGCCCATTTATGAAATTCAATGGTCGCTGAATTTGAAGCGTATATTTTAACAGTAATGTTGCACCAACGCTCAAAGCCGCAAATATCAAAGCAAAATATAATTCCTGCATTTTATGCAATTTTAACAATATCAGTATAAATGCTGAAAACAGTAATAATGAACCGAGAGAACCAAATAAATCACTAAAAACTATCGCAACATTATATATATTATTATTTTTATACTCTTTTGTGAAATTATAGAATATTTGGTTCATATTATCAAATATTCCAAACTTCAGAGCCAATACAAATATGATAAACACACTCAATGATACAAAAGCTATTTGTTTATACTTTTCTCGTAAAAAACATTTCATTTATATACCCTTAAGTATATTATAACTTAAAAAAACATTAGAATAACTATTATTTATATTTTATATCCCTTAGGATTGTTTTTCTGCCAACGCCAGCTATCTTCGCACATTGCATTTATCCCTTGTGTAGCTTCCCAATCTAAAACTTCTTTAGCATATGACGGGTCGGCATAGCACGCAGCAATATCTCCTGCACGCCTTGGAACAATTTCATATGCTACATCTTTCCCTGAAGCTTTTTCAAATGCATGTACCATATCTAAAACAGAATACCCTTTGCCTGTTCCAAGATTCACCGTCAAAACATCATTTATCTTTGAAATCTTTTGTAATGCTTTGACATGACCTTTAGCCAAATCTACTACATGTATATAATCCCTCACGCCTGTTCCATCATGTGTATCGTAATCATTCCCAAAAATATTTAAATGTTTTCTCTTGCCAACTGCAGTTTGCGCAATAAACGGCATTAAATTATTTGGAATTCCATTAGGGTCTTCACCGATTAAGCCTGATTTGTGTGCTCCTACAGGATTAAAATAACGCAGTAAAATAATCTTCCAAGAAGCATCAGCTATGAAAACATCCCGTAGTATTTCTTCTATAAAAAGTTTGCTTCTGCCATATGGATTGGTTGCACTTAATGGAAAATTTTCTTTAATCGGTGTGCTTGCTGGGTCGCCATAAACTGTAGCAGAAGAGCTGAAAATTATATTTTTACACTCATTTTTCTGCATTACTTCACATAAAGCCACTGTTCCATATACATTGTTGTTATAATATTCCAGTGGGTTTTGCACTGATTCACCAACAGCTTTGAGCCCTGCAAAATGTATAACGGAATCTATATTATATGTATCAAAAACTTTTTGCAGTGCTTTTTTATCCCGAATATCTCCCGCAACAAAAGGAATCTTTCGGCCTGTAATCTTTTCGACCCTCTGCAGAGCTTCCATAGAAGAATTACAGAGGTTATCATATACGACAAAGTCATAGCCTGCTTCACTCAGCTCCACACATGTATGAGAGCCTATATACCCTGCACCACCAGTAATTAAAACCATTTACTATCCTGCCACATTCATAGCAAGTTGTGCCATTTTTTGCATATAGGCTTCAATACTTTCATGTGCATTAACGACTTTTTTAAGTTCATTAATAAAGTACTCTTTTGTTCGTTCATCTGCAATATTAAAAGTGTAAAGTACCCATTCAACGTTCAATGCAATTTTTTCACCGTTTTTCTCTACCGTAAATGTTTTATATAAATTAATGTCACTGCTACAAAGGAGTGCTAAAACTTCTGTATAAAAATCATTTACATGTAGATTTAGTAAGGCACTCAAATCTTCTTGAGTAATGAGCGCATCAACATCATTAAAATCTTCTCTTCCAAGAATCAAAGCATCACCTACAATCAGCTGTTCTCCCAGAAAATAAGGTGTTTTTTTTTCACTCAGAGCATTTGCATCTGTATAAATTATGTGCTTGTTCAGAGTTGGCAGTTCGTCAATTAAAATAGAGCTGAAAAATGTATAAACACTATTTGCCGCCATGGTAATATCAAGTTCTTGTATCTCTTTTGTCTCATGCTCTATACTAAATGCTTTCATTAAAAAGTATCCAGTAATATTACATTTACATATGTTCCGGCTTCTAAAAATTTATCGTCTTCACCTGCTACCATTAAGGCACTTTCATGTAACATATTTGTAAGAATTGCGGAACTACCGACTTTTTTACCCTCAAAATTTACAAAATATGCCCCATCTTCCACTACAACATTACAAGCAGTAAATTCAGTAAAAGGGCTTCTTTTTTTAAAATCTTCTTGCAGTTTTGCTGCAACAGTTTTATATGGAGCAGATTTTCCAAGCATTTTTGCAATGATTGGTAGAGCATATAAAATACCTGTTACCGTTGAAGAGTAAGCAAATCCAGGCAGTGCCAAAATAAATTTATGCCCACGTTGGGCAACCATTATATGGCGTCCCGGCTTAATGGCAACACCTTTATAAACTACTTCTGCACCCAAACGCGGTACAATGTCTTTTACAAAGTCATAATCTCCAACACTCACGCCTCCGGTACTTACAATTATATCTGCACATGAGAGTGCATTTTCAAAAGTCTGCATAATTGCATCTCTGTCATCAGGTGCTGTTCCAAGCTGAATCACTTCTGCCCCAGCTTGTTCAAAAAGTGCTGCGAGTGTATAATTGTTTGAACTTCTAATTTGTGCAGGATTATCACTCGGCTCGCCAAGATCAAGAATTTCACTCCCTGTTGCTATAACCCCAACCCGAGGACGTACGGCAACTTTCACCATGACCTGATTTAAGCCAGCCATCACGCCTACCTCTGCAAAACCGATTTTTGTACCTTTTTGAATCAATACATCACCAGATTTATAGCCCTCGCCTATCGGACGAACAGATGAGCCTTGAGGTACTGTTTCATTAATAGTGATTATCCCTTCATGAAAGCTGACATTTTCTATTTGAATCAACGTATCAGCACCTTCTGGCATCATAGAACCTGTAAAAGTTTTGATTGATTCACCTGTATGAATGACCCGATGTTCGTCATGTCCTGCTGGATTATCACCCAAAACTTGCAACTGAGCAAGTTCTAAATCTTCATATTTTACTGCATAGCCATCCATAGAAGCCGTTGGAAATTGAGGATCATTATATTTCGCAACAATGTCTTGTGCCAACACCCTGCCCAAAGAGTCACTCAGAGGAACTCTCTCAAATCTATTTGCATTAATTTCAAGTAATTCAAGCATATTTTTGCTTGTTTCGTACGATAAAAAACTCAACTGTTTATCCTTCATATTATTTCTAAGCTAAAATTCCACTGCCTTTGATTGCTGTGGAACGCTCTTTTGCATAAATTCTTTGTCCATTTTTCAAGTCATACTTCCAAATAGGGGCAGATGCCTTAAAATCTTCTACAAATTCATCTATAAATTCTAATGCTACACGTCTCTTTGGTGAAAATACAGCTGCTATATAAGAAGATTCATGCAGCATCACATCACCCCGTGAATGTGCCATTTTTATGACAGCACCCTTCTCTTTTGCTTTTTTCTGCCAATCTTTAAACCATGACTCTAAAATCGGTTCATATATATCAAAACTAAGTCCGTCTATACCGTCCTCGCTACGTACAGTTCCAACAAACGGAATATAAGCACCGTAATTACTTTTTGCTTCAGCTTCGTACCAATCTTTTAAAATTTTTGGTACATCCAAGGCTCCATTGTATAAACTAAGCAAGATTCATCCTCCGCAAACTGGAGGAAGCAAAGATATTTTATCTCCGTCTTTAAGTGCACATTCTAAAGATGTAACCAGTGTATCATTTACGGCAACGGCACAATTATCCAGCCACTCTTTCATTGCATCATCTTTTTGCAAAATAGCTGCCACTTCATTGAGATTGTCTATCTCTAATTCCAACGCCTCTTTTTGTATCGGTCCTAAAAATTCTACTTTTACCAAAACAGCATCCTCATTTTTGTTAGACTAATTATATCTAAGATAAGTTAAGTGATGTATAATTGCACATGATTTTTGGAAAAATAGAATACCTTAACCTCTTACCTTTTCATATTTTTATGAAACGTTTTACAAAAAATAACCAACAACAGATGAGTATGGAACATAAAAAGAATGTTCCCCAAAAAATTAATAATGCTTTTTTAAACAGACGTGTGGATGCCGCTTTTATATCGAGCATCAAAGCACAAAAAAGCAAATATGTAAATCTTGGAATCATTGCAAAGAAAGATGTAAAAAGTGTAATTGTCATTCCATCAAAAGAACATCAAAAAGATGTAGCATCCGCCTCATCAAATATATTGGCAAATATTCTACATGTAAAAGGAGAAATCCTTATTGGAGATAAAGCCCTTCGCTACGCTTTGAGTCATGATGACTACATAGATTTAGCTAAGTTATGGCATAAAAAATATCGATTCCCTTTTGTATTTGCACTTTTGTGTTATCACAAAGATAAAAATCTTTATAAAACAATAGAAAAAGGATTTTTAAAAAGAGAAGTAAAAATTCCCCAATATCTTCTGAAGCAAGCTTCTAAGAAAACGGCTATCAAAGAAAAAGATATTTTAAAATATCTTAAATTGATATCTTATAAATTAGACTACAAAGCAAAAGCCGGTCTTAAAAAGTTTTATCAAGAGGCAAATAATATGCCACGGCAATTAAAGAAATAACAGTAATAGACCATACAGTTGGTATGAGTCTATATTTTAATGTGACATTTTTTAACCCTATGTAATAATAAATAACTAACTGTACTTTTATAAAAGTAGTTATAAGCAAAAGAGCCACAACATAATAATTTATATACTTTAAATATCCTAACAAATAGGCAAATATACTCAGCCCTATCAAAATCAACCAAACAATTTCTACAGTTTTTTTCATATTTTTCCTTTTTACCTAATTATGTAAACAAGAGGAAATAGTATAATCCATAATAAATCCACCATATGCCAATACGATGCACCAGATTCTATACCTGCATAGTCATTGATTCTATAACCATAAATTTTTGTCTTTTTATAAATATTAAAGAGAATTATTGACCCCAAGAGTACATGCATAAAATGAAAACCTGTAAGAAGTATATAAAACATAAAAAAATTATTTGTACTAAGGGTGATACCTTCTGTAAAAATATGAGAAAACTCAAATACTTTATTGATTAAGAAAGCAACTCCACATAAAATAGCCAATAAAAGCCATTTAGACGCTTGAATATTAAACTTTTTATATGTATCTTGATTCATGCTCTTAATACTATTCACTGCTTTAACCACAAAATAACTACCTGTTATTAAAATTAGAGTATTTATAAAACCGGATGTTTGATTTAGCATGAGTTGAGAGTGATTAAACATCTCTATATTTGCTCTTCTTGAAAAGGCATACCCTAAAAAAAGAAGTGCAAACGTAATTAATTCAACATATATTATAATCCAAACTGCAAAATCACCCGGAGGATAGGGTTCTTTTTTTACAAGATTTTTATACATTCAAATTATTTGTAAAATGAAGTGCAATCAACTTTTCAAGCACTTCTAAAACATCATCTTCATCACTAAGAGATTCTACAATAGAGTGCATACATGCTTGGTAAGGATCAAAACCTTTTGTGATAAGTTTTCCTGCATATATCAGAAGTCTGGTTGAGACTGCCTCTTGAATATCAGTATCATCAAGTTGACGAATTTCACTTGCAATTAGAACAAGTTTTTTAGCTGTTAACTCATCAACACCACTCTCTTTTATAAGTACTTCTTTCTCTATATCCTCTTTCGGATAATCAAAACTAAGCGAAATAAATCTCTGCTTTGTACTTGGTTTCATCCCTTTTAAAACATTTTGATACCCAGGATTGTAAGAAACGACCAACATAAAATCAGGATGTGCTTCTATCTCTTCTCCTGTTCTATCTATCGGTAATACTCTACGGTAATCTGCTAGCGAGTGCAGTACTACTGTCGTATCTTTTCTTGCTTCTATAATTTCATCAAGATAACAAATACCTCCGTTTCTTACAGCTTTGGTAAGTGGCCCATCTTGCCAATAGGTACCATTTTCATTAATAAGATGACGACCAAGTAAATCAGCTGCACTTAAATCATCATGGCAAACAACGGTATAAACATCTCTGCCTAGTCTTTCACCCATCGTTTCAATAAATCTGGTTTTCCCACAACCTGTTGGACCTTTTATTAAAATGGGTAAGTTCATTTGTGCAGCAGCTATAAAGAGTTCCACTTCATTTGACTGGGGTAAATAATAATTTTTTGACATATCTTTTCCTTCGTTACTTTGTTAAATTAATATAAACTTCTGATAATATTTTCGGTAATTTTTCTCCATTTCGTACTATGGCATAGCCATTGTGTCCAAAAAGATAATTGAGGTACTCTTTTGCATCTAAATCTATAGTAATACAAAAAGGAGTAATCCCTTTTTTTCGAACTTCCTCAATAGCTTTTTTTGTATCTTCTATACCGTATCTTCCATCATATCTATCTTCGTCATTTGGCTTACCATCACTAATGATAAGAAGTAGCTTATTTGTATTTCGTTGTTTTTCTAAAATTTTTGTACTTT
>JALUXS010000004.1 GCA_027013185.1 Sulfurimonas sp. | reverse complement strand
CCGGGGCCGGACTCGAACCGGCACAGTATTGCTACCGGGGGATTTTAAGTCCCCTGCGTCTACCAATTTCGCCACCCGGGCATAATGAATGAATTCACAGTTTAACAATATTAATAAATGGAGCGGGAAACGAGGTTCGAACTCGCGACCCCGACCTTGGCAAGGTCGTGCTCTACCACTGAGCTATTCCCGCAATTTCAGCTTACTATTTGTAAGTGAGCCGGAATTATAGCGATTTATTTTCCATTTGTAAAGAGTTTTTAACCAAAAATAGTAAAAAAATGCTATAATCGCGTTTATAATTTATTAGAAAACTACTTATATAGGGATTAACAGATGAGAAGTGATATTATTAAAAAGGGCTTTGATAAAGCTCCACACCGTTCATTGTTGCGTGCAACAGGTCTTAAAGATGAAGATTTTGACAAACCGTTTATAGGAATTGCCAACTCGTATATAGATATTATTCCTGGGCATTTTTTTCTGCATGAATATGGAGAAATTGTTAAAGAGGCCATTCGTGAAGCGGGTGGTGTTCCTTTTGTATTTAATACAATCGGTGTTGATGATGGAATAGCAATGGGACATGACGGAATGCTTTATTCACTTCCTTCACGTGAAATTATTGCTGATTCAATTGAAACAGTTATGAATGCACATAAGCTTGATGCCATGATATGTATTCCAAACTGTGACAAAATTGTTCCAGGTATGATTATGGGTGCACTTCGAGTCAATGTCCCTACGATTTTTGTTTCAGGCGGGCCAATGCCTGCTGGACATAAAAAAGATGGTACACCAATTGATCTCTCAACTGCATTTGAAGCGGTTGGTCAGTTTAATGATGGAAAAATGAGTAAAGAAGAATTACATGAGATAGAGTGTGAAGCTTGTCCATCTGGGGGAAGCTGTTCTGGTATGTTTACGGCAAATTCTATGAATACTCTTTGTGAAGCTATGGGTATTGCACTTCCGGGTAATGGAACAGTGTTGGCGATGACTCCTGAACGTATTACAATGGTAAAAAAAGCAGCAAAACGCATAGTTGAACTTGCAAAAATGGAAAACAACGAAAAATATAACTTTAAAAATATTTTAAATGAAAAAGCTGTTCATAACGCATTTACTGTAGATATGGCAATGGGTGGAAGTTCTAATACAGTGCTTCATATGCTGGCAATTGCGAAAGAAGCTGATGTTGATTTTAAAATTGAAAATATCAATGCTATTGCAGAAAAAGTTTCCCATATTGCGAAAATTTCTCCATCATTAACAAGCGTTCATATGAAAGATATTGATGATGCTGGTGGAGTAAATGCAGTAATGAAAGAAGTTTCTAACAGAGGCAATGATGTTTTACAACTTGATGCTTTAACTGTTACTGGTGAAACAATTGGTGAGAGAATTAAAAATGCAGTAATTAAAGATACGTCAATTATCCATACAAATGAACATGCTTATTCACCTGTAGGTGGACTTTCGATTCTTTTTGGAAATCTTGCAACAGAGGGTGCTGTTATTAAAGCAGCAGGAATTGTTGACAGTATGAGACATTTTAAGGGAACAGCTATCTGTTTTAATTCTCAACCAGAAGCAATTGCCGGTATTATGGCACACAAAGTAAAACCAGGTAATATTGTGGTCATTCGTTATGAAGGCCCTAAAGGTGGTCCTGGTATGCAAGAGATGCTTGCTCCTACGGCTCTTATTCAGGGTATGGGACTTGGTGAGAGTGTCGCACTTATTACTGATGGACGTTTTTCGGGGGCGACTAAGGGAGCTTCTATTGGGCATGTCTCACCTGAGGCTGCTGAAGGTGGACTGATTGCACTCATCGAAGATGGTGATGAAATAGAACTTGATGTTGATAAACATATTCTACAGTTGAATGTTGATGGTGAAGAGTTGGCAAGAAGAAAAGAGAATTATATACCGTACAAAAATGAAGTAAAATCAAAATGGCTAAAACGTTACCAGCTTCTAGTATCTAATGCATCTAACGGTGCTGTATTAAAAACAGAATTATAAGAAGGACTATATATTTTGAATGAAATTGCTATAAAAAAAGACGGTGAAATTATTGATACACAAACAGCGAAAGAATTAGGATTTGAAGGTGAACAGATTCATCTTGACAATTCTGCAGATGCTTTGGAAGTTTTACGTCATTCAACGGCTCACCTTATGGCACAGGCTATAAAGTCGTTGTATCCTGATGCTGAGTTTTATGTTGGTCCTGTTGTAAAAGAAGGATTTTATTATGATTTTAAAACATCTACCGAAATTGGTGCGGGTGATTTAAAGAAAATTGAAAAACAAATGCTTTCGTTTGCTAAGAAAAAGTACAAAATAGAAAAGTATGAAATTACTATGGATGAGGCAAAAGAGAAATTTAAAAATGACCATTTAAAACTTGAAGTTATGAAAAGAATTCCAAGTGATATGGTTAGCATTTATAAGCAAGGTGAATTTGAAGATCTTTGCCGTGGACCACACTTGCCTAATATTGGCTTGATTCGCTATTTTAAATTGACAAAGATTGCCGGTGCATATCTTGGTGGAGACTCAAAAAATGAGATGCTTACTCGTATATATGGGATAGCATTTGCAGATAAAGAGTCTTTAAAAGCACATATGGAACAGTTGGCTGAGGCTGAAAAACGTGATCATCGTAAACTTGGAAATGAAATGAAACTTTTTACTTTCCGAGAAGAAGTTGGTGCAGGTTTTCCTATCTGGCTTCCAGCGGGAGGAAGATTACGTGCTAGACTCGAATCATTACTCTTTAAAGCACACCGTAAACGTGGCTATGAACCAGTTCGTGGACCTGAAATGTTACGTTCAGATTTATGGAAAACTTCAGGACACTATCAAAATTATGGTGAAAATATGTATTTTACTCATATTGATGAACTAGAATTTGGTGTAAAACCTATGAACTGTGTGGGGCATATTAAAGTATATGAAGATGAACTTCATTCATATAGAGATTTACCAATCAAATATTTTGAGTATGGTGTGGTGCACCGTCATGAAGCAAGCGGTGCTTTACATGGTTTGTTCCGTGTTCGAGAATTTACACAAGATGATGCACATATTTTTTGTCGTGCAGATCAAATCGAAGAGCAAATTATAGAAGTAGTTGATTTTGTAGATAAAATTATGTCAACATTTGAGTTTGATTACAAAATGATGATTTCTACAAAGCCTGAAAAAGCAGTAGGAAGTGATGAAGTGTGGGAAGTTTCTACACAGGCACTTAAAAATGCAATGGATCAAAATGAGTTAGCATATGAAATAGATGAAGGCGGTGGAGCATTTTATGGTCCTAAAATCGATATCAAAATCACAGATGCTATTGGACGTGAGTGGCAGTGCGGAACTATTCAGTTAGATTTTAATCTTCCTGAGCGATTCAAACTTGAGTACAATGGTGAAGATAATGATAAAATTCAACCGGTTATGATTCACCGTGCTATTTTAGGCTCATTTGAGCGTTTTATTGGGATTTTAACAGAGCATTATGCCGGAGAATTTCCAATGTTTATAGCACCGACTCAGGTAGCAATTGTACCTGTTGCAGAAACACATAAAGAATATGCTAAGGTTTTATCAGATAAACTTATTGATATTAATGCCGATAGCGAAATTTATGGGAAAAATGACTCTTTAAATAAAAGAATCAGAACTGCAGAAAAAACTCGTGTTCCTATGATAGTAGTCATTGGGGATGAAGAAATAGCAAATAAAACTGTAGCCATTCGCGATAGACGAACTAGAGAGCAGTACAATTTAAGCGAAGAAGAATTTTTGAAGCTTATACAAACTAAAATAAATGAGGTAAATTTTTGAGTAAAAACAAAGACCGCGTCATCATGAATGATGACATCCGTGTTCCAGAGGTGAGATGTAATGTAGATGGAGGTGACTCTTTAGGTGTCATTTCTACTGATGAAGCTATGACAAAAGCAAATGAGATGGGTTTAGACCTTGTGCTAATTGCCCCAAATGCCAAGCCGCCTGTTGCGAAAATTATGGATTATGGTAAGTTTAGATACCAAGAAGAAAAAAAGCTCAAAGAGCAAAGAAAAAATCAAGTTAAAATCGTTGTAAAAGAGATTAAATTATCTGTAAAAATTGCAGAAAATGATGTTGCTTACAAGGTGAAACATGCACGAGAATTTCTTGAAAAAGGGTTTCATGTGAAATTTAGAGTCTTTTTACGCGGTAGGGAAATGGCTCATCCTGAAGCTGCCAAAGAAGTACTTTTACAAGTTTGGCCTATGGTTGAAGACATAGCAGTTATGGAAAAACCACCAAAATTTGAGGGTCGCTACTTTAATATGTATGTTGTACCTAATAAAAAATAGTTTTTTACTAGTTTTTTTAAATAAAGCCTTTTTGGCTTTATTCTTCTTCTTCATATTCTCTATAACAATTTATTAATCAAAAAAGTATTATAATTGCATCTAATTTAACTTATAAGGATTATTATGATTAGACGTATACCATGGTGGATTGCCGGAATTTTAATGGCACTGCTTTTACTTTTTACTTTTTCAGTTTTCGGTGGTAATAGACCACTTGGCGCATCAACCTATGTTCCTTATTTTTCAGGCATACTTTTTAATTTGAGTCCTGAGAAATATCCTTACCTGAAAGAGGTTCATTTTGCCGGTGCTTGGGAAGGTGTAATGCTCTTAGGTGCTTTGACTGGTGGTTTTATCACTTCTGTTTTTATTACAAAAAGCTTTCGTTTTTCTATTATGCCTACGGGTTGGAAAAAGTATAAAAATTCTTCAGTTTCCTCAAGGCTTATTTGGAGTTTTGTGAGTGGTTTTTTTCTTATTTTAGGAGCTCGATTAGCTGGCGGATGTACAAGTGGACATTTTTTAAGCGGTGTTGCGCAAACTGCAGTAAGTAGTATGATATTTGGTGCAGTCGTTCTAATAAGTGTTATTATAACGGGAAAAATATTTTATAAAAGTGAGGCAAATGATGATTGATAGAATTTTAGATATGTTTACTACTGTATCAAATGAGTCTCATGGCTCTGTGGCAGTAGTATTTTTAATAGGTATTATTTTCGGTGTTATTATTCAATACAGCAGAGTTGATAAATTTGAAAAAATTGCCGGTTTTGCGATGCTAAGAGATACAGTCGTACCTAAAATGCTTTTTTTAGCAATAGGGCTTGCTTCAATAGGTCTTTATTTTATGGTTCAGGCAGGCTATGCATCTTATCATCCAAAACCGATTATTTTAGGTGGACTTATCATTGGTGGTGCAATTTTTGGTATTTCAATGGCAATCTTAGGTAAATGTCCGGGGACAGGACCTGTTTCTATTGCTGAGGGACGTATAGATGTTTTAGTAGGTGCTATTGGCGGGATATTTGGCGGTCTTGTTTTTACAGTTTACTTTGATTTCTTCAAAAAAATTATGGGTGAGAGTTTAGGAAAAACTACACTGCTTACATATTTTCATGGGCATGAAACATTAACTATACTTATTTTTGGGATTACTTTAATTGTTATAAGTATTATAATTCCTCTTCGTGAAGAGTTTGATAAGGCAGATTTAAATCAACTTAAAGACTAAAACTTATAAATTCAATCAATCAATCAAGAAGAGATGATATAAGTTACGACTTGATTAAAAAAAAGAACTCCTTTATTCTAGTTTGCTACTTATTATAACCTAAATGGCATTTTTGAGATAATAATTTCTTTTTGATTGACATACTGCCGGCAATCTTTACCCCCAAGTTTTTGACAGGTCTGTTTCCAGAGTTTTGAGTGTCCGCCATTTATATTGGAATTTTTATGCAGATAGAAGAGCAGTGCATGGGCATACTCATATGGTATAACGCTCTCAAGCATATAATTCATGCTCTCCTGCATAACTTTTTTATTGAGAAGAATAGTGATATGGCCGTTTTCGTAAGAGGTGAGTCCGTAGAGTTTACCTGGTATTTTATCTGTTATAACGATTGGAAATTCTATTTTAAAGCCAAAGTTCTTCTGCATATGATCAAGAACATCTTTCTCTTTATTAGCGATTTTTTTAAGATATTCTTTTGGAAGAGGATTGTGTTTAAAAGAGTATGATCTATAATAATTCAGACCAAGAACAGTTCCAGCTGCAATAATAACTGCAAGAAAAAAAAATTCAAGCTTTTTTGTAAACATAATCTATAGCCTCGGTTTAATTATATTGTTTAATTGTTGTATCATCATTATCTTCCATGTTGAGGATTGTATTATACAACGGATTTGTATAAAAGAGGGAGAGTGTTATAGTAGTTCGTTTTTGTATGCATTATAGGAGAATAATAATTGGATATAATTTTAAATAAAATCTGTGAAGAGGTACTACTGAATGATACATAAACTTAAGAAGTTTTCCAAAAAGATGGGGCATGGTCTTAAGCAGGAATATAAAGAGACCAAAGATATTCCTAAACATATCAAGAATAAAGAGTATAAAAAAGCGGTAGAACAGGTGGGCGATATAGGAAAGATGACATTTTTGTCAGCATTGTGGATTCTTCCAGGCGGAGGTGTAGCGAGTGCCACACTTGTGAAGTTTTTTAAGAAGATACGTCCGAGTGCCTTTAGGGAAGATGATTAATTAAATCAGATATATTCACCTAGACAGCTTAGTATATTTTTCAAAGAAATTATGTAAAAATATACTAAGTGATTGATGGGAATGAGTTTATTTTATTATTTGAGCTTTAATCGCATCCTCTTGTAATGCTTCACTAACATATTTTATAACTACTACTTGTTCTGTTTCGTTGATATACCATTCTGCAATATGTTCATGCTCTAAATTTTTGAGTTTATCCATATCTACCTCGCTTAACGGTATAAATAAAAAGGAGTGTTTTGTTGGATTTTCAAATCTTACTAACATCCAAATAAGCCATAATGATGCCACAACAGCTATCGTGATTCCTATAGTACTTCTATCAGCATGTCCCATCATTATACCTGCGACCATTGCACCAACAAATGTTGAGAGATACGCAGATGTATTTGCAATACCCAAAGCTGTACCTTTTTGGTGTACTTTTGCAAATTTACTTATCATTGACTGTACAAGTGGTTCCATCATATTAAATGCTATAAAGAAAAAGACTACACCAAAGACAAAAACTAAACTTGAATGAGTAAGACCCATTATTGCAAAAGAGAGAATAAAAAGTACAATGGCAACTAAGAAAACTGTTTTTGGTTTATTATATTTTTCACCAAAGATTGCTGCAGGCCCCATAGCTAGTATTCCCATAATCATTGCAGGAACATACACTTTCCATAGTTCTGTTTTTTGCCAGTCAAAATTGTAATCAGTATGCGTTAGAAATATAGGAATTAAGACAAATGCCATTGTCATTAAACCTTTTTGCATCGAATCAACAACTATCATATTGAAAAGGTTTTTATCTTTTAATATTTCTGAAATTTTTGCCTTTTTATTATAAATATGTACAATCTTTGGAGGCGTAGGAACTTTTGTAAAGAGTAAAACAATGGCTAGTAATGAAAGACCGGCCGTGATGTAAAATAAGTTTCCAACACCGTAAAGTCCACCTAAAATAGGTCCTGCAACCATAGCAACCGCAAAACTCATAGCGATAAATCCACCCATAATAGCCATTGCATGTGCTCTTGTTTTTTCTTCAACCAAGTCAGCAATCATAGCTACTACAACAGAGCCGATAGCACCGGCTCCTTGTAAAAAACGCCCTAACATAAGGGTATATATATTGTCTGCATATCCTGCAATGATAGAACCCGCCATAAATATTATGAGTCCTATAAAGAGAGTTGGTTTTCTTCCTATCTTATCACTCATAGAACCAAATGGTATTTGAAATGCTGCTTGTGTCAGAGCATAACCACCAACAATAACACCCACTAAAAGAGGTGTTGCCCCTTTAAGACTGAGTGCGTACACTGAAAGAACCGGTAAAACGATAAAAAGTCCTAAAAATCTGAGAAAAAGAATACTTGAGAGGGGTAAAACTTTTTTGAACATATAAAGCCTTTGTGAAATGTTTTATAACTACTTATAGTATAATTTTGAAATTATAGAGCAACTATTATTTATAATTGATTTGTAAAAGATAAAAAAAATAATTTAAAAGATAATTTAAGGAAAAAAGTTGAAAAAATTAGTGTTAGCAACGTCAAATAAAGGGAAAGTAAGAGAAATAAAAGAGCTTTGTAAAGAGTATGAAGTTGTGCCTTATACAGATTTAATAGATGCTTTTGAAATTATAGAAGATGCTGATACATTTCAAGAAAATGCACTCATTAAAGCGAGAGCGGTTTATAATGCTTTAGGCGATGAAGATGCTGTTGTTATTGCAGATGATAGCGGTATAAGCGTTGACGTGCTTGATGGCGCTCCGGGAATTTATAGTGCGAGATATGCTGGTGTGAATGCAAATGATAAAGAAAATCTAAAAAAATTAATGCAAGATATAAAAGCACAAAAAGTTGAAAACTCACCTGCACATTATACGGCAGCTATTGCGATTGTAACAAAATGTATAGAAAAAACTGTACATGGATGGATGTATGGAACGGCGTTAACTGAGGCAAAAGGTGAGGGTGGTTTTGGGTATGACCCGATGTTTATACCACTTGGGTATGAACAAACACTTGGTGAACTCGATGAGGGCGTCAAAAAAGAGCTCTCCCATCGTTCTAAAGCATTACATTTAGCTGGCAAAATTTTAAAAATTTTATAAAAACTTACGACTTGCCAGATAGAATTGTTTTTCTAGTTTGTGTAGTAGTAAATGTAAGTGGTCGTTATATCTGCTAAGTTTATGCATGATATCTCCTTGTACATTAAAATGTCTAACAAAAAGATTTGAGCAAAAACTATTCCATTAGTTATATAGTGTTAAAAGTATCACCCCAAATAAAATTCTATAAATACCAAATGCAACAAAGGTAAAATTCTCTAAAAATTTTAAAAAAAGTTTTATAGTCAGGTAAGCAACAATAAATGCGACAATAAAACCGACTGCTAAAGCTTCAATATTTGTGGATGAGAATTCATGATAATGTTTGAGTAGATCATAAGCACTGACTGCACCCATAACAGGAAAAGCAAGTAAAAAGCTAAATTCAGCACTTGCTTTTCTAGTAAGTCCCACAAGTAAGGCCCCAACAATAGTAGAACCGGCACGAGAAGTACCAGGAATCAGAGCAAAGACTTGGGCAATTCCAATCCATAAAGATTGTTTTATGCTGACATTCTCTACATCATCAATAAGATTTTTCTCATGAGGTATATAGAATTTTTCTACCAATAAAAAAATGATACCGCCGAGTATAAACATAGTGGCAACTATATTAATGCTAAATAATTCTTTTATCTGATGTGCAAAGAGAAATCCAACTATTCCAATGGGCAAAAATGCAAGAAAAACTTTTGTCCATAAATTAATGTGTTTGAGTGTGAATTTTTCTTTGTAATTGGCTACAACTGCTAAAATAGCTGCAAACTGAATAATGACCTCATACGCTTTTGTAACACTTGTTTGGTCTATGCCTAAAAATTTACTTGCTACAATTAAGTGTCCTGTTGATGATATTGGCAAGAATTCTGTAAAACCTTCAATTACACCTAAAATTACGGAATCAAATAGCGTCATTACAAACCTTTTTTTAAATTTAAACTTATTTTGATATAATACGAGGTTTTGTTTTTAAACAACCTAAAATGAATAGGAAATTATATATGTTACTTTTTACTCCCGGACCAACCCCAGTACCTCAAAATGTTCGTAACGCTATGAGTGATGAAACTATGCATCACCGCACACCTGAATTTGAAGCAATTTTTGAAAAAACGCGACAGCATCTTTTTAAACTTTTTAATACAGATGAAGTGGTGATGATTGCATCGAGTGGAACAGGGGCTATGGAAGCTGCTGTTACCAATCTTTGTAAAAACACACTTTTAAGCGTAAACTCCGGAAAATTCGGTGAACGTTTTGGAAAAATTGCTGTAGCCCATGGGCTAAAAAATGTAGAAATTAAGAATGAATGGGATACTCCTGTTAGTGTTGAAGCAGTTGTAGAAGCAGTCAAAGCAAATGCTGATATTGATGCTATTGCTGTACAAATTAGTGAATCTGCTGGCGGGCTTCGCCATCCTGTAGAAGAACTAGCAAAAGCTGTCAAGGAAATTAATCCAAATATTATGATTATTGCTGATGGTATTACAGCTGTTGGTGTTGAACGAATTGATGTGACACATATTGATGCTATCTTAGCAGGAAGCCAAAAAGCACTTATGTTGCCACCTGGACTTGCTATTTTAGGTCTTTCAAATGCTGCGATTGAAAAAATAGGCTCAGGCACCGGATACTATTTTAACTTAGCTTCAGAAATTAAAAAACAACGTCAAAATACTACAGCATACACGGCTGCAACAACATTGACTATTGGTCTTTTGGAGGTTTTGGAGACTATTGAAAAAGAGGGTGGTATCGGTGTGCTTTATTGCAATACTGCAAGACGTGCAAAAGCTACAAGAGCCGCTCTTGAAGCTATAGGCCTACACAGTTATCCGAAAGTTCCTGCAAAAAGTATGACAACTATTGATGATAAAGATGCATCAAAAATTCGCTCAGCTTTAAAAGAAGAGTATGGAGTTAATGTAGCTGGTGGTCAAGATCATCTCAAAGGCAAGATTTTTCGTATTAATCAAATGGGCTTAATCGCTCCGCATGAATCTATATGGGTTGTGAATGCTATAGAACTCATTCTTCATCGTATGGGACGCTTAGAATATGCTGGAATCGCTTCAAAAGTATATAATGAAACATATTTTAAAACTGCAATAGACAAAAAAGAGATATAATAGATGATACTTGAACACGAAATACCTAATGGATCAAAACTTTACTTTGGCAAATCTGCAAAGCTTAAACGTCATATAGAAAATGTTGCAAGTGATATTCTTGATGCAAATGGGTATGAAGAGATTGTTACACCAATTTTTTCTTATCATCAGCATAAAAGTATTGCAGATGGACGGGAACTTATTCGTATAAATGATGCAAAAAATAATGCACTCTCTTTACGTGCAGATTCTACTATAGATGTTGTGCGAATTATAGAAAAAAGGCTTGGACGCAATACAAAACAAAAGAAATGGTTTTATATTCAGCCGGTATTTACTTACCCGACAAATGAACAATATCAGGTTGGTGTTGAATTTATGGGTGAGAAGAAACTTTCATCGGTGACAACGCTAGCTACAGAGATTCTTGAACGTTTACATGTAAAGCCTTTGATGCAAATTTCAAATATTAAAATACCTGAGTTGCTGGTTGCAATGTTTGATGAATTGAGTATTGATGATTTTCGACATATAAATATAGACAAGTTTATAAATTTACAAGTTGACTGGCTGCGTGATCTTGTATATCTGCAAGATTTAAGCCAGCTTGATGCGGTGATAGAAAAAGTACCGGAATCTATAAAAACAGAATTAGAAAAAATGAAAGAATTATGTTTAGAAATTTCTTATGAGCATGTTGTTTTAGCACCAATGTATTATGCAAAAATGCTTTATTATGATGAATTGTTTTTTAGATGTATTATAGGAAATGAAGTTTATGCACGTGGTGGACGATATAAAAATGCAGAGTTGACATCTGTAGGATTTGCAATTTATACAGATGTTCTGTGTGAAGCACTAGAGCAATAGAAAAAGAGGGAAAGAAAAAATATGTATACAAATAAAGCTGATGTAATTGTAGGAATACAATGGGGTGATGAAGGTAAAGGTAAGATTGTTGACAAACTTGCCTTAGAATATGACATGGTATGCCGTTCTCAGGGCGGACATAATGCAGGACATACAATCTGGGTTGATGGTGTGAAATATGCATTGCATCTTATTCCATCAGGCGTATTAAACCCAAAGGCTATTAATGTTGTAGGTAATGGTGTTGTTTTGTCTCCTTCTTCTATAATAAAAGAGATGGAACAGTTCCAAGGGCTTGAAGGTCGTTTATTTATTTCAGATAAAGCACATTTAAATCTTTCATACCATGCACAAATCGATCAGGCAAAAGAACGTCTTAAAGGTGACAAAGCAATTGGTACGACAGGAAAAGGAATAGGGCCTGCTTATTCTGATAAAATTAACCGTATTGGTCACCGTGTAGGTGAGCTTTTAAATCCTGAAAAATTATGCCAGACAATACTGGATTATTTCTCACAGAATAAGCCTATTTTTGATGTTATGGATTTACATGCACCAGAAAAAGAGGAACTATTAAAAGAGCTTAAAGAATATAATCAAAAATTAGCATCTTTTATCACTGATACAACGCAAATGGTATGGCGTGCGCTTGATAATGAAAATAAACGTGTACTTCTTGAAGGTGCACAGGGAACTATGCTTGATATCGACCATGGAACCTACCCGTATGTTACTTCAAGTTCTACTGTAAGTGCCGGTGCATGTACAGGCCTAGGTATAAATCCCAAAGACATAGGAAAAGTTACAGGTATTGTCAAAGCATACTGCACACGTGTTGGAAATGGACCCTTCCCATCAGAAGATCTAGGTGAAGATGGAAAACGTTTAGGAGAGCAAGGACATGAATTTGGAACGACTACAGGACGTGCAAGACGTTGTGGTTGGTTTGATGCTGTAGCTACTCGCTACGCAAGCCGTTTAAATGGTTGTGATGAACTCGCCCTTATGAAACTTGATGTACTTGATGGTTTTGATGAGGTAAAAGTATGTGTAGCATATGAATATAATGGTAAAACAATAGATTATGTTCCTGTTGATTTGGAGAATGTTACGCCAATTTATAAAACTTTTAAGGGCTGGGATAAATCAGTCGGAGCAAGAACTTTTGAAGAACTTCCTACATCTGCACAAGATTACGTGAAATTAATTGAAGAAATAAGTAAAACAAAAGTCGGTATAATTTCTACATCACCAGAAAGAGAAGATACTATAATTTTATAAGGATTTAGCTTGAAAACTCGTTTTAGCTCTTTAGTACATGTAAAGAAAAATATCATGCAAAAGAGCGAGCGTCTTTTACAACAGGCAAACGCCAATCGTCAAAATGCCAAAAAAGCTTTAAAAGATTCTTTAGCATACCTTCAAGATATACAAGCTCCCCAACAAGGAAAAATAGCAGATTTTTTGGCAAACAGAGCCTTACTTGATTCTCAAAGAGCGGTGATACGCCATAATGAAGAGTGGCTTGCATATACACAAGACGAGATTAAAAAGGCACAAGAGCAGCTAAAAAAAGATATGATAGAGTATGAAAAGTATAAATACTTAGAGTATGAAGAGATGCAGAAAATCTTAAAAAAACAAAAAATACAAGAGGCAAAAGATTTGGATGAGATAGCACTTATGACACATGTCAACAAAACAAAGGAAGCTTCGTGAAATATATTTTACTTTTCGCTTTGTGTTACTCTACTCTCTTTTCCATGCAAAACAGTGATAAACTTTTTGAATGTACAAAAATCTTTAAAGAGAGAAAAAATGAGCTTTTAGTAGAGCTTGAACGTATTGATGAACAAAAGCAGTCTTTGAGTGCACTTAAAACAGCAACAGATGAACTACTCAAACAAAAAGAGGCTAAACTCTCTCTCCAAGAAGAAAATGTCAATGCAAAGTTGGCACAAATAACACAAAAAGAGCAATCTGTTAAAAATATGCTTGATAAAAATAGTAAAATTTTGCAAGAGTTAAAATCTACAAAAATGAATAAAATTGCGCAAACATTTTCCAAAATGAAGGCAAATTCTGCTGCAAATGTACTCTCAGACATGGATGCAAAAGATGCAGCGTCCATCTTACAATCATTAAAACCGAAGGTTGTTGGTAAAATATTAAGCAAGATGGATCCAAAAAAAGCATCAGAGTTAACACTACTATTAGCTAAATAATTGTAAAATATCAAAATTTAATTAATAAGTAGGCCAAAACTCATGAAAATATCACTCAAAACTCTTCCCCATATTGCCAATAAGATTGCAATTGATTTAAATAAAAGTGGTGTTGTTATAATGACAAGAGGGCTTGAAGGTGTTGTTCAAGAAGCAGAAAAAGTTTTGCAAGACAATGTAAAACAAGAGATGGCACTTGAAGAAAAAGTGAATGAAATCTGTGATGATAACGAAGAAGAGATTGAATTTATGCTTGCTGATGAAAGACAACTTTTCTTTATGATTAAGAAAAAAATAGCTCCTGAATTTGGAGTTATTCTCAATTATGAAGAACGTTATTCTGATATATCACATAAAATACTTGATGAATTGTATGAAGAAGATTTGATTCATTTTGAGGTGAGTGAAAACCGTATCAAAAATATTATTTATAATGCAATCACATCTTTTATAGCAGATACATCTGAAATAGAAGATGCCGTTATGGATAAAATTCGTTCATATAAAAGAAAATTTATTCCCGGAACTGATGAGTTCGAAATTTTACATGAAAAACTTTATAGAGAAGAATTAATGAAAAGAGGAATGGAGTAAGAAAATGGGCAATTCATTAAAAAAAGCTTGGATATATTTGGAAAATGGCACTTTTTTAGAAGCACAAAGTTTTGGTGCTGATAAAACTGAAGTCGGAGAGATAGTTTTTAATACTTCTATGAGCGGATACCAAGAGATTATGAGTGATCCTTCTTATGCCGGACAATTTGTTACTTTTACTATGCCTGAAATCGGAAATGTGGGTGTGAATGATCAAGATATGGAAAGCCTAAAAGCCCATGCAAAAGGGATGATAGTAAGAAAATATCAAGGACGTTATTCAAACTTTAGAGCTCAAAATTCTTTGCACAATTTTTTAATTAACAATGACGTTATGGGTATTTGTAATATTGATACAAGGTACTTAACAAAGATGCTTCGAAGTGAAGGCTCTATGATGATGGTGGCTTCTACAAAAGTTAATGACAAAGAAGAACTTAAAACAATACTAGAAAATTCTCCTCGTATTGAAAATATTAACTATATAGAGCAAGTGAGCACAAAAGAGGCATATATACACGATTCAAGTACCTTTTCTAATAGAGAATTTAAGTATGATGAAGCACCAAAAGCAGAGGCAAAGATAGTAGCCATAGATTTTGGCGTAAAACGTAATATATTAAATGAACTAGTAAGTGCAGGTATTGAAGTCGAAGTGGTTCCAAATGACTTTATAGCACAAGACTTGATAGATAAATACAATACAAAATTGATTGACGGTGTCTTTTTATCAAACGGTCCTGGCGATCCACTTGTACTTAAAAAAGAACAAGAGCAGATTAAAAAACTTATAGATGCAAAAGTACCTATGTTTGGAATTTGTTTGGGACATCAACTCTTATCAATTTCTCATGGATACGATACATTTAAGCTTAAGTTCGGCCATCATGGTGGAAATCATCCTGTAAAAAATAAAAAAACAGGTTTTGTTGAGATTACTGCACAAAATCATAATTATAATGTTCCTGATAATATTGTAGAAATTGCAGAAGTAACACATAGCAATTTATTTGACGGAACTATTGAAGGTTTACGTTATAACAAAGCTCCAATATTTTCTGTTCAGCACCATCCAGAGGCTTCTCCAGGACCTAAAGAAAGTAAATATATTTTTTCTGAATTTCTTTCTTTAATTAAAAGATAATAAGAGAGAGTATAACTCTTTCTTATTGACGTATTAACTCTCCTTTAACTTAAAAATAAATAAATTTCCCAAAGTAAACAAAAAGATAATAAATATGCAAATTTCATGCATAATTAAGATAATTTAAACAATTCTATTGCTAATATACAGATGTTGATTAGTTTTTTGAGTGCAATAATACATTCAAGAAACTTAATTGCTTTGAATCTTAAGGAGGCTATATATGGAGAATCGTCCATTAGAGTACGACTATACGGTTGCAAAGATGTTTATGTTCACAACAATTGTTTTAGGAATTGTTGGCATGAGTATCGGTGTTTTTATTGCATTTGAACTTGCATTTCCAGGATTGAATACAATCTTTGGCAAGACTATTGCAGAATACACAGCTTTCGGTCGTCTTCGTCCATTGCATACTGACTCAGTTGCATTTGGTTTTACATTAAGTGGTATTTGGGCCACTTGGTATTATGTTGGTCAAAGGGTACTAAAGGTATCTATGGCTGAATCTAAGTTTTTAATGTTTATTGGAAAATTGCATTTTTGGCTTTATATCATAGGTGTTGCAGCAGTAGTTGTTTCCCTGTTTATGGGTATTACTACGTCAAAAGAGTATGCTGAATTTGAATGGCCTATAGATATCGCTATTGTTGTGGTATGGGTATTATGGGGTGTAAGTGTATTTGGTTTAATCGGTATTCGCCGTGAAAAATCACTTTATATTTCTATTTGGTATTATATTGCTACATTCTTAGGTGTGGGTATGTTGTATCTATTTAACAACATGGAAGTTCCTACAATATTAGCAACATCACCTATTGGTGAGACAGATATTGGTGCGTGGTATCATTCAGTTTCTATGTATGCTGGTACAAATGATGCACTTGTTCAATGGTGGTATGGTCACAATGCAGTCGCATTTGTATTTACTGTGCCTATTGTTGCAATGATTTACTACTTTTTACCAAAAGAGTCTGGTCAAGCGATTTATTCTTACAAATTGTCTTTACTCTCATTTTGGGGTTTAATGTTTGTATACCTTTGGGCTGGTGGTCACCACCTTCTTTATTCAACTGTTCCTGACTGGGTGCAAACAATGGGTTCTATATTTTCAGTAATTCTTATTTTACCATCTTGGGGTTCAGCAATCAATATGCTTCTTACAATGAAGGGCGAGTGGCAACAAGTTGCAGCTTCTCCATTAATTAAGTTTATGATTTTAGCTTCAACTTTCTATATGTTCTCAACATTAGAAGGTCCTATTCAAGCTATTAAATCTGTAAATGCAATTGCACACTTTACTAACTGGATTGTTGGTCATGTTCATGATGGTACTCTTGGTTGGGTTGGATTTATGATTATTGCTGCACTTTACCATATGGCTCCTCGTGTATTTAAACGTGAGTTATACTCTAAAGGTCTTATGGCTGCACAATTCTGGATTCAAACTTTAGGTATTGTTTTATACTTTACTTCTATGTGGATTGCAGGTATTACTCAAGGTATGATGTGGCGTGCTCATGATGAATTTGGTAACTTAGCTTATTCATTTATGGATACTGTTAATGTACTTCATCCTTACTATGCACTTCGTGGTGTAGGTGGTATATTATACTTAACTGGTTTCTTAATGTTTGCTTATAATATCTATAAAACTATGTCTGCTCGTCCTGTCGAAGAGTCAGAACTACAAAATGCTTCGCCTATGGGCGCTTAAGAAAGGGAGGATTATATTATGTTTCATTGGTTAGAAAAACACCCGTTCTTTTTCGCGGTAGGTGTGTTCGTTGTAATTGCTTATGCAGGTTTGATTGAAATTGTTCCAAACTTTGCACAGGCCTCTCGTCCTGTAATTGGGACTAAACCATACACTACTTTGCAGTTAGCTGGTCGTGATGTGTATATCAAGAATTCTTGTAACTCTTGTCACTCACAGCTTATTCGTCCGTTTAAAGCAGAGACTGACCGTTATGGTCACTACTCTTTAAGTGGTGAGTATGCGTATGATAGACCATTCCTTTGGGGTTCTGAAAGAACTGGTCCAGATTTACACCGTGTTGGTAACTATAGAACAACACAATGGCATGAAAATCATATGATGGATCCTGCTAAAATTGTTGAAGGTTCTATAATGCCTGCATATCCATGGTTGTTTAAAAATAAAGTAGATTTAGATACTGCTTATGCTGAACAATTAACAGATTGGGAATTCTTTGGAGTACCATATAATAAGCCAGTTCCTACAAAAGATGGCGGAACTATCACTGTTAAAATGGGAAAAAGTGTTGCAGAATCTCATGCATTAGCATTAGCTGAAGCAAAAAAAGTTGTAGCAAATATGCATAATCAAGATGTTAAAGATGCGGTTGCACGTGGAGAAATTCCAGAAATTGTTGCTTTAATTGCATATTTAAATAGTCTTAAATAGTGGAGTGTTGTAGTGGATATTAATACAATTACAGCTTATGCTTATTTTTTCTTAACCGTATTTTTAGTTGTTGGTACATATAGTTATATCTACCATCTCTACAAAAACAGAAAAGATGCTACAGGGGTTGACTATGAACACTACAGTAATATGGCACTAAAGGATGATATAGGAGATACTCCGGTAAAACCTATATCTGAGGAGAAGGCACCTACAAAGGGTGACAAAGAAAAATAGGAGAGATATATGAATAAGCTTTATCTTTGGGGAATTATCATAGCCGCTGCGATGCTTGGTGCAACTTATGCGACGCTTGGCTATTTGAAAAATGGTCTCAATGGTGACATTATCAATATACTTGCAATCGCAGGTGCAGCAGCACTTGTAATTATTACAATTTTTGTTGTAATTAAGTATGTCCGCCAAATGCAAGTTGACCAGGCTAGTGGTGAGTTGGCGGATGAGTCTTGGGACAACATAGGTGAATATAAAAACCCTTTACCATTTGGTTGGGCAATTATGTTTTTGGGCACAATGGTTTGGGGTATATGGTATTGGACAATTGGTTATCCAGTAAATGCTTTTTCTCAAATTGGTCAGTACAATAAAGAAGTGAAAACTCTTAATAGTGCATTCGAGAAAAAATATGCAAATATTAAAGGTGATGAGCTAGTTAATATGGGTGAATCAGTTTACCTTGTTGAATGTGTTGCTTGTCATGGTTTGAATGCTGATGGAAACAATGAGAAAGATGCTGCAGATTTAAATCAGAGAATTTCTGAGAAAAGCGTTAAGTATGTTATTAATCATGGTTCAAATAATTTAAAATCTGCATATCCTGGTGGTATGCCTGCTGGTATGGCAAGTGGGGCTGATGTAGATAAACTAGCAAAATATGTTGCCGGTGGATTAAAAGGTGAAAAACCTGCTGCATGGGCTACTTGTGCCGGTTGTCATGGTGATAATGGAAAAGGTCAACCTTTTGTTGCTCCAGATATTGCTGGTTGGAATCAAAAATTTATTGTTAACATTTTAGACAATGGTAAAAAAGGTGCAATAGGTAAAATGCCAGTAATGGATAGATTGAATCCTAAACAAAAAGAGGCTGTTGCAGCATATGTAATGAGCTTAAGTGAAGGAGAGTAACATGAACGAAAATAGAAGTGTTTGGGCTCTTAATGGTTTAACAGGTGGGTTAATTGCATTAGGATTATTGCTATCAATATTGGCATATCTAAGTGTTATGGCAATGAGTGCACAACACAATCATGCAACTGACTACTATAAGATTAAAAATGAAAAAACTATCAAAATGTTTAGTACTGAAAACTACAAACATGTTGTAGATGCAAAGTAAAGGAGTATAAAAATGGAAAAAATTATTTCATGGGGTCTTGTACTTATGGCTATATTTACTCTTTGGGCTGTTCTAACGCCTAATCATCTATATGTAGGTTAAGCTTTTTGAAGATTTTAACTAGAGGGCTTTTTGCCCTTATTATAACAGTTGTGTTTCAAACACAACTGTTTGCAGAATATTTATATAAAGATGAAGTGATATATAATCCTAAATTTACAAAAGAAATAAGTATTTTAGGGAATGCACTTTATAAAAAGACAGGGGTCTCCTTACGACTTTTGATGCTACGAGAATTACCTCAAAATACAACGATGTATGCATATGAAAAGAGCATCTTAAAAAATTTTAAAGAACCAACAATTTTACTTACCTTTTCAGAGATGAATTCTCAAATCGATATTGAAGTAAATGATAATTCTTTATATAAATATTTTGATAAAAAACAAGTTTTAAGTCCTGTGACATCTTATGTACAGGCTTTTATGATGGCGACATTTTATGCGAGAAATTGGCATGAATTTATAGATATGATGACGAATGTAGATGGAACAATTTTACCACTTTTAGGTGAAAAATCTAAGAAAAAAGGTACTGCTGAGGCAAAATATTCTGCTGCAATGTTTAATGGATATCTTGATATAGCACAACAAATTGCAAAAGCAAAAAATGTTGAACTTGGAGATGGTTTTGATTCAAATGCAAATCAAACATCTCTATTTTATGTGAGATTATTCTTTTATGGTTTTGTTTTATACGCTATAATTATGTATATTAAAAGATTAATTTATAAAAGGAAACACAAAGATGATAAACAAAAATAGTGGTAGAATTTGGCCTTATGCCATAGCTGGTGCTATCACAATGGTATTTGGGTTTTGTGTAGCGACTGTTATGGTGACAGACAAGGCGGATATCCAACCTAGTGATGCTTATATGACCAAGTATCAAGATGCAGATGCAAAAGCAAATGTTTTGATTAAAGAAAGAATAGCATTTGATAAAAAATACAAATTAAAATATGTAACTAAGCAATTAAAAGAAAATGGCTGTGATGTAAAATATAAACTTACAAGTTTAGATAATAAGCCTGTACGTAATGCAAAAATGATTTTGGCTATAAGCCGTCCTGAAACTGCAAAGTTTAATGAAAAAGTAAATAATCCACTGTTTGAAGATAATCTTTATGTCTTTAAAGATATAAAATTTCCTAAAACTGGAGTATGGAATCTTTTATTAAAAGTACAGGCAGGCTCTGATACTCGATTTTATACCGTTAAAACAGATACACGGATAAATGGTGATAGAAGTATTGAAGAAGCACACACCTACTAAAGAATGGATGATAATACAATAGTTCTTTCTTCTGCTCGTGCTATTCGTTACGAGCAGCTAACACAAGAGTCAGAGACTCTTTTCCTCCCTAACTATATCACTATGAGTGATTTTATATCTAAACTTACGCTTGTAAAAGGGTATAAATTTATAGATGAAGACAGTCGTGTATTACTGCTACTTGAGGCATCAGACTTTCAGACATTTTCAAATTTACAGATAGAGCGAAACTTTTTTACTTTTACAAAAAATAGTAGCTATATATTTAAATTTTTTGAAGAACTCAGTGCAGAAATGTATGACATCGCTTTACTTAGTAATGCAGATATTTATGCAGAATATGAAGAGCATATTGCAATTTTACAAGAACTTTATAAGCGTTATGAAAAATTGTGTAATGAAAAAAAATTGCTTGATAGAATTTTTTTACCAAAACTGTATGATTTTAATGAAGCCTATGCCAAAACGCATAAAAATATTCTTATTGGACTTGATGGACATTTAACAAATTTTGAACTCTCTTTACTGAAAAAAGCACAAAAATTTACACATATTAGAGTCCGTTTTTGGGCAACTCGTTTTAATCAAAAAATGCAAAATACTTTAAGCGAATTAGGATTTGACCTAGAAGCAGGGTATATTTATGAACTTTCATTCAATGATTTGAAAATACTAAGTAAAGAAGAAATTTCCAAGAATTATAAACTTACATGTAATAGTTTTAGTGAAGCACTTTTACAAGTTGGCTTTGTAGAGCAAAAAATTTATGACTTAGTCCAAAAAGGATATAAGGCAGAGAATATAGCTGTTATTTTGCCTAATGAAGCAATGGCAGAACTGCTCAAATCTTTTGATACAAAGTGTAATTTAAACTTTGCAATGGGTGAATCTTTTAAAAACTCAACTGTTTATATAAAATTGAATGCGACGCTTAAAGCAATAGAACAAGATTCCAAGGAAAATGAAGCAAGGGTGCAAAGAGTTGGAGAAGAACTTTATTTGCAATTGTACGAAATTTATTATAAAAAAGTAAGTGAGATTGATTTTACAGCCGTCATGCAAAGTGTCTTAGAGCTTTTTAGCAATAAACGAGAGACTAAAATTTTTCATGAAGAGTTACATAAAATAGAGAAAATCCTTGAGTTTATGCAAGATATGAGTACAAAGTCTTTACTCAATATTTTTATGCAAAGGCTTGCTGGGAGAACTTTAGATGATGTCCGTGGTGGAAAAGTGACGGTAATGGGTGTTCTTGAGACGAGAAGTGTCAATTTTGATGCTGTTATTATTATAGATTTTGATGAGAAGAATGTACCAAAACGTAGTGATAAAGATATGTTTTTAAATACGAAAATCAGACAAATTGCATCGCTTCCAACAATGAGTGATAGAGAAAATTTACAGAAACATTATTATGAAATGCTTATTTCACGTTCAAAAGAGGTAGCAATATCTTATGTAAGCTCACAGCAAAATAGTGGTTCAAGATTTTTAAAACAACTCGGTATAAAAGAAAAAAATTTATATAATGAACTTGATTATGCAGATATACTTTTTAAGCGGGCAAAAAAACAGAGTAAAGAAGAACAAGAAATAGTCCAAGATTACAGCTTTAAAAATGTAGAACTCTCTGCTACAAGACTGAAAACATTTCTTACATGTAAACGAAAATATTATTATAAATATATCAAATATTTAAAAAATCATGAAATTCCAAAAGATATGCCCCAAGAGTATGAAATTGGTAATGTCGTGCATAAGGCACTTAAAGAGGTTTATACAAAACAAAATCATTATACGGATGCTTTGAAACTAAAAAGAGACATAGACAAGGCACTTGATGAATTTTGTGGGGAAAGCGAACTTGACAAATACCTTGTGAGTATGCAAAAAAAACGTTTGGAACCTTTTGTGGCAGCTGAAATGAAAAGGTTTGAAAAGGGCTGGCATGTTATTTCGGCAGAAGAGTATTTCAAAGCACCATACGCAGGCATGACTATTGTTGGACAAATAGATAGAATAGATAAATATGAGAACCTTATAGAAGTACTAGATTATAAAACAGGTTCCTACACACTTTACAATAAAAATAATTTTACCGACGCGACAGATTTTCAGCTTGAATTTTACTACCTTTTAGCCGGTGGCCTTGGTAATGTGCAAAGCTGT
>JALUXS010000003.1 GCA_027013185.1 Sulfurimonas sp. | reverse complement strand
TAGTGCCATTCAAGCGACAACAACCGTTGCAATTTTGGGTGGTATTATCTTTTATACGGTTTTATTTGAAGGTATGTACAATGATTCTTTACTTACAAAATCTCAAATACTTAAAGCCATTGCCCCTTTAGGTTGGCTTCTTGTGGGAAGTTCTATACTAGAATGGTTTTTAGCTTCAAAACTTCCAAATAAAATGATAGAAGCAAGTAAAAGAACTTTTAAATTTCAGAGATACATCCATGGTGCATATCTGTTTAAAAACCTTAAAACGGTTACAAGAAACAAAGAAATTTATGATGCAATTTTATCTTTAGGGCTTTTTTGGTCGATATCTCAGGTAGTTTTAGCAGTTTTTGGTGAGTATGCCAAAGATCAGCTTGGTATTAACAATACTATTTATGTTCAAGGCGTTATGGCACTTGCCGGTATTGGTATTGTTATAGGTTCTATTATAGTTGCCAGACTTTCAAAATTTTATATCAATATTGGTTTAGCCGGTATTGGGGCTGTTATTGTAACAATTATAGTTTTTGTGGTTCCTTTTATACATTCAATGCTTACGATAGCATTTTTGTTTACATTATTTGGTATTTTTGCAGCATTTATATTGGTTCCATTAAATTCTAGAATTCAATATTTAGCTTCTCGTGTTCATTTGGGTACTATTTTGGCCGCAAATAATTTCATTCAAAATATATTTATGTTTTCATTTCTTTGTATTACAACAATTTTTGCCTATTTTGGGATGAATGCAGAGTTACTTTTTTATTTTATGAGTGTTGTTGGAATATATATGCTTGTTAAATTGTATAAAAGATACTCTTCTGATATGTTTTGGTCTTTGATGCAGTTGTGTTCCTTGCCAAGACATAAATATATATATGTCGGATTAGAAAATATTCCGCAAGATAAAGCTGTTTTACTGCTTGGCAACCATGTCAGCTGGCTTGACTGGATTTTACTGCAGCTGCCATTGCCTAGAAAAGTTAACTATATGATGGATAAGGATATTTATAATTGGAAGTTTTTTCATCCAATTTTCAAAAAAGGAGAGGCTATTCCTCTTTCACCAAAGGCATTTAAAGATGCCTTTAAAGAAGCCCATAAAAGATTGAAAAACGGGAGTATTGTAGGTATATTTCCTGAAGGTGAAATTACACAAGATGGAAAATTACATGAATTTCATAGAGGTTATGAACTGATTGACAAAGATTATAATGGAGTTATTGTTCCTGTATATATAGGTAAAGGAATATTTGGAAGTTCTTTTGCAAAATATAAACCAAAAGAGAGTAAAAGAAATATTTTTAAGCGCAGAATAGTTACAATCTATTTTGGAAAAGCTTTGCCAATGGATACAAAAGCGAAAGAGTTACGAGAAATAATTTTAAAAATGAGAGAAGAGAATGAAGCTAAATAAACCAAAGCACAGCTTATTGCGTAACGGTGGTTATGCAGTAGAAGGTTTTATAGATATTGTTAAAAATGAGACATCTTTTAAATGGCAGTTGTTGATGCTGTTAGTGTTTGGAATAGTTGCATGGGTTTTACCTATAAAATTTTCTGAGTCATCCATACTTTTTCTGTCTCTTTTTCTTCCTATTTTGGCAGAAGTAGCGAATTCTGCCATTGAAAGAGTTGTAGATTTGGTGACAAGTGATTATCATATTTTGGCAAAGCAGGCAAAAGATGCAGGGGCAACTTTAGTTTTATTAAGCTTGATAGTCACTTCAATGGTATGGATTTTTACTTTAATAATAGCTTTTAACTAAGGAGAATTTGTAATGAATACAACTTTAATTATAGGTGCCGGCGGAGTGAGTCGTGTTGTTGTGCATAAATGTGTGCACAATGCTACCGTGTTTGGAAAAATAGTGCTTGCTAGCAGAACAGAGTCAAAATGTGAAGAAATTAAAGCAGAACTTCCTAATGCAGACATAGAAACATATGCTCTTGATGCGGATAATACACAAGAGATAATAAGCTTAATCAATAAAGTGAAAGCAGATATTGTCATAAATGTTGCCTTGCCTTATCAAGATTTGACGATTATGGATGCCTGCATAGCAACAAAAACAGACTATTTAGATACTGCAAACTATGAACATCCAGATATTGCGAAATTTGAGTATAAACTCCAGTGGGAAAAAGATGAAGCTTTTAAAAAAGCGGGCATTATGGGACTGCTTGGAAGTGGATTTGACCCGGGAGTGACGAATGTATTTTGTGCATATGCACAAAAGCATTACTTTGATGAGATTCATACTATAGATATACTCGATTGCAACGCTGGTGATCATGGTTACCCTTTTGCAACAAATTTTAATCCTGAAATAAATCTTCGTGAAGTCTCTGCCAACGGACGGTACTGGGAAAATGGAAAATGGATAGAGACGAAGCCAATGGAGATAAAAATGGTGTGGGATTATCCTGAAGTAGGCCCAAAAGAGAGTTATTTACTCTATCATGAAGAGATGGAGTCTCTTGTCAAACATATTAAAGGTTTACAACGCATTCGATTTTTTATGACCTTCGGTGAGAGTTATCTGACGCATATGAAGTGTTTGCAAAATGTAGGTATGCTGGGCATTGAACCTATTGAGCATAAAGGACAAAAAATAATACCTATGGAGTTTTTAAAAACACTGCTTCCTGACCCCGCATCTCTTGGATCTCGTACAAAAGGTAAAACAAATATTGGAATCGTAGCAGAGGGTATAAAAGAGGGAAAAAAGAGAAAGATTTACATTTATCAAGTCAGTGACCATGAAGCATGTTATAAAGAAGTAAACTCTCAGGCAGTTTCTTATACAACAGGGGTGCCGGCAATGATAGGTGCAAAACTGATGCTTGAAAAAGTTTGGTATCAAGAGGGTGTGCATAATATGGAAGAGTTTAATCCTGACCCTTTTATGGAGGAGTTAAATAAACAGGGACTTCCTTGGAAAGTGAAGGAATTGGAGATATAGATGAATTTAGAAGCAATAGTAAGCACCATTGAATCATTGCCACCTTTGCTCGATACAACAGTTATAATTAACAGATTGTATGCACATGGAGATGAAAATATAGATATTAAAAAGCTTATTGTCGCTATTGAATCAGATTCGCTTTTAAGTATCAACATTCTTAAAATGATAAATTCACCTATTTATGGGCTCTCTCAACAAATTGTTTCTATTACTCAAGCTGTAACACTTTTTGGAACGCAAAAAATATATGGACTGGCACTTAATTATTCAATAAATAACCTTATACGTGCAAACCTGAGACCTTATGGTGTTTCTAACAGTATTTTTAATGATATTACACATTTGCAAAGTGCCTTAGTAAATCAATGGATTACAAAAATAGACAGAGGTAAAGCTAATTTTTTGGCACCGCTTGCATTGACAATGGAATCGGGAAAATTGATTTTGGCAAAAGAAATTGTAAATGCTTCACAAATCAAGGAATTTAAAACAGGTTTGCAAATGAGTGAAAATATTTCTAAATATGAAAATGAAATATTTTCGACATCTTCTTATTTTGTAAGTGGTATATTGTTTGCACATTGGAATTTAAGTCCACATTACGTTGATATTCTTAAAAGCTTAGATTATGAACATAAAGCAAGGGCTGATATTGATGAATATGTGGATATTTTAGATGTCATTAGAACTGCTGTTAACGTTAAAGAAATATTGAGTGAAGCTTCAATTGCTAAAGCATCTGAATTGGCAAAAGAATTAGGGTTTGATGTTGATGATTTTATAGCTGCAGCAGAAATAGTGCAATTAAACTATATTAAGCAGTGTCGATGAGAGATTTAAATACTCCGTGTTATATTTGTGAGGAAGAATTACTTGAAAATAATTTAAAAGTACTGGACTATGTACAACAAAAAAGTGGTGCAAAAATAATTTTGGCTCTAAAGGGTTTTGCTATGTGGAGCACTTTTGAATTAGTGGCAAAGTATTTAAAAGGTTGTACGGCAAGTGGATTATATGAGGCAAAACTTGCACGTGAAGAGTTTTGCACATACAATGAAAATGCAGAAGTACATACCTATTCTCCGGCATATAAAGATGAAGATATTGAAGAAATTGCTAAAATTTCAGATCATATAGTCTTTAATTCTCCAAATCAATTGCAAAAATATATTTGGAAAGTCAAAGAAATAAATCCAAATATTCACATTTCACTGCGAGTAAATCCTGAAGTGTCATCTTCACCGGTTGATATCTATAATCCTTGCGGTTTATACAGCAGACTTGGAACAACATTAGAAAATTTTGATGAAAAAGTGCTTGAAAGCATAGATGGACTCAATTTTCATGCACTTTGTGAGCAAAATGTAGATGCTTTGGAAGAAGTTCTGTCTGTTTTTGAAGATAAATTTGCAAAATATTTTGTAAATTTGAAGTATATTAATTTCGGTGGCGGTCATCATATAACGAAAAAAGGTTATAATATAGAGAAACTTATTTGGATAATCAAAGAATTTCGTATAAAATATAATATTGATATTTATTTGGAACCCGGTGAAGCTGTTGGTTGGGAAACAGGCTATCTCAAATCAACAGTATTGGATGTTTTTCAAAATGGTATGAATATAGCCATACTTGATACATCGGCAGAAGCACATATGCCTGATACTTTGGCTATGCCGTATCGTGCAGAAGTACGAAATGCAGGTATTGCAAATGAGAAAAAATATACTTACCGTTTGGGTGGTAATACCTGTCTTGCCGGAGATATTATGGGTGATTATTCGTTTGATGCACCTTTACATGTAGACGATACTATTATATTTGAAGATCAAATTCATTATACTTTTGTGAAAAATACGACTTTTAATGGGGTCAAGCTCCCTTCACTAGTAATAAAACGTAAAAACGGAGTGTTTGAACTTATAAAAGAGTTTGGGTACGAAGATTATAAAAACAGACTTTCATAAAAAATTGTGCTACAATTAATATTATGAATATAATAAAAAATAAATGGACTATCTTCTATATCATTATGATGAGTTCCGCGATGGTATTTGGTGCTTTTACCTACATAAAATATACAGAGTTACAAAGTATTGTACGTCAAAAAAATGAGCAGGATATTACAAATGTTACAAAGATTTTTCATGATTTTTTAGTACAATCTGAGACGATGTTACAAGTTGTGGGAACAACAGTTGTTAACCCTCATATCTCAAAAAATCCTAAAGAAAAAACGAAAATTTTTGATGCATTGCAAGAGATGAATCCCGCTGTTATAGGCTTTGGTTATCTCGATCCGCAAGGAAATTTGCTTATCTCAAATAAAGATCTTCATGGAAAGAAAATCAATGCTTTAGAAATCAAAGAAGCAAAGAGTTCTTTTAAAGAAACACTGAAAAGTCAACATTTAGTGATTGGCAGGAGTTTCTTTTTTAAACCATTGGGACAATGGATTTTACCACTGCGAAAAGCGATTCATGACAAAAATGGCAGAGTTGTCGGTGTAATGGCTATTGCTATAATTAATACACAGAAAAAAAATCTTTTTTCTGGCTTTGAAACAGAACTGGATGAAGATGTGCTATTAATTAAAAATTTTCCTACTGGCTATTATCGCCTCTTTTACTCAAATAAAAAAGGTAATCTCGACGCACAAAAGTTCTATGGAGAATCTTGTCCAAAAAATACATGCACATCCGTTATCAATCAGGTATTAGGATTGAATCATATAACGCTACAAGAGTTAAAAAATAGCAATAAAGTCTTTTCTTTTTTTTCAAAAGATATACAAGGAAGAGCTATAAACGGAGCTCTTTATTATGATACAAAATACAAAGTTTGGATAAGTGTATATCATTATAATAGTGCTATAACACAAGAGATATATAAAGATATCGCTTTATTGGTCTTGCTTTATATTGTTATGATGCTTCTATTTTACTTTTTATTTAAGTCGATAGAAAAGTATGAAAATGCAAAAGAACGTGATTTACTCTTTAAAACGACACATGATTTACTGACTAATTTGCCAAATAGAGCATTTATTTATGAAAATGTTTATCATTCAAGTAAGTTTATTATGCAAAATGGTGCACAGATCATTTTTATTGATCTTGATAATTTTAAAAATATTAATGATACTTTTGGGCATATTTTTGGAGATAAAATACTTGTTATTATTGCTAAGAGGCTCCAAGCTTTCTTTACAGAAATAGATTTGGTAGCGAGACAGGGAGGGGATGAATTTATTATTATTAATAATTCCCAAAATAAAAATCCGCAAGAGGTGATTGAGGTTATCGCTATGCCTTATATTGTAGATGATATAGAAGTAAGATTGGGTGCGAGCATTGGTGTGTCTGTATACCCTGATGATGCTCAAGATTTTGATACTTTGCTCTCTTTGGCAGATATCGCTATGTATGAGGCAAAAAAAGTAAAAAATTCTTATGAATTCTTTACAAAAGAGATGCAGGAAAAAAATAGAGTCAATATTGTAATCGAGCAGGAACTTAGAAGTGCTTTGCAAAAAAATGAAATCTATATGGTATATCAACCGCAAATAGCTGCAGATGGAACGCTTCATGGCGTGGAAGCACTTGTACGATGGGAAAATGAAAAACTTGGTTTTGTCTCTCCTGAAGAGTTTATTCCCATTGCCGAAGCAACTGGATTGATTTTAGAACTTGGCACCTATATCACAAATCGCTCACTTTTAGAGATAAAAAAGATATATGCACAACTTGGTAGGACATTTCAACTCTCTGTTAACGTTTCTATTGTTCAACTTATGGAGAACCATTTTCTTAAAAACATTTTAGAAGTGATTCATAACGTGCAGTTTGATGCATCACTACTTACTTTGGAGGTAACGGAGCGTTTACCTATAGAAGAACTTGATTATGTTTTACCGTTACTTAAATCCATAGGAGCAGAAGGTATTTCACTTTCTTTAGATGACTTTGGTACAGGGTACTCATCATTAAGTATTTTAACAAAGCTTCCAATCAATGAACTCAAAATTGATAAGGCTTTTATTGATGAACTACTGTATTCACATAAAGATAAAAATCTTGTCAAAACAATCATCAACATTGGTAAAAACTTTTCCATGGATGTTTTGGCTGAAGGTACAGAGAGTGAAGAACAAGTTGATAAACTTAAAGAGTATGGATGTGATATATTTCAAGGATATTATTATTCAAAACCATTAAAAAAAGAAGATTTGATTACTTTTATAAGGAGTTTGTAGTGCTAGAAGATAAAGAGAGATGGAATACACGATATAAAGAGAAACCTTTTCGTGAGTATGTTGAATCGATAATAGAAAAATATATAGACAATGCAAATGTTGGTTATGCACTTGATATTGCATGTGGTCAAGGAAGGAATACACACTTTTTGGCAGAAAAAGGTTTTGAAGTTGATGCGGTCGATCTGAGTGATTATGCACTTTCTTGCGTGAGAGATGAAGAAAATATTCATAAAATTGAAGCGGATTTAGATGAATATAATTTAGAAAAAAACAAGTATGATTTAGTCGTCAATATGAATTATTTAAATAGAAGATTTTTTCATCAAATCAAAGAGGCTTTAAAGCCGGACGGAGTTGTTATATTTGAGACGTTTATTATAGCACACGGAGATTTTGACAATCCGAAAAATCCGGAATATCTGTTACGAGAGAATGAACTTTTACATGCTTTTATCGGTCTTGATATCATTTACTACGAAGAACGTGACGATATTAATTTAAGAGATGAAAAGACCCGTGTTGCTTCGTTGGTGGCAAGAAAAAGATGCTAGTGTAATATTTACATGTATAAAACTTCTTTAGAAATCTATGATTTTTTATACAAAGAAAATCTACTGCAAAACTCTCCAAAATGGTGGTGGCCAAATGTTGGAACATTTGAAGTTGTTGTTGGTGCAATTTTGACGCAAAATACTACATGGAGAAATGTAGAAAAATCATTGAAAAATTTAGAAGGTTTTTTAGATTTAGACTCTATTATAACTTTAGAAGTTGAGGAGCTAAAAGAAAAAATTCGTCCAAGCGGATTCTACAATCAAAAAGCACCGAGACTTTTGACATTAGCTCAAAACATAAAAGACAGATTCGGTGATTTTACAAGTTTTCAAAAAGAGGTAACAAGAGAGTGGCTGCTCTCACAACATGGAATAGGACAAGAGAGTGCGGATGCTATTTTGTGTTATGCCTGCTTGAGAAATGAAATAGTTGTAGATGCCTATACAAAAAGACTGCTCAAAGCTTTTCATATTGAGTTTAAAAGTTACAAACAGTATAAAGAATTTTTGGAAGATGGTATAAAAAAAGCGTTTACATGTAAAGAATTAAATTTGATTTATGCCAGATTCCACGGTATGATTGTTGAGTACAACAAACTCAAAAAATTATAAACCTTCAAGTAAAACATTCCAAAGTCTTTGCACTTCTGTGTTGCTCAAAAAAAGAGTAGATTTGTTCTCGAACAATTCTTTTATGCCATTTTTGTTTATGGCTAATGTATGGGAACAACTTTCATGTGTCGGGAGATAAGCACGTAAAAATGAAACTTCATTTTCAATTTTTTTCGAACATAAAAAACAGTACATATCTGTATGTAACCGTCCTTCATGTTCTAAAAGTTTTACATAGGCTTCTATGGCCACACGTTTGGGATTTTGTTTATCCCAGTTTTTTGAAGCATCATCAAGTAAGGTAAAATAAAAAGAACCAATATCTTCGGAATCTTTGAGATGTTTGTAGAAGAGTCCTAAAAAATCTTGCCATATACGTAGAAGCTTATAATCATTTATCCATGTGTACCCAATGTGTATAACATCCTTGAGCCTTGATATAGTAGATTTTGCAGATGCCTCTGTTTCATAATCAATTTTAAAGCCAAGATTAATAACACCATGACGAGCACCATAAAACCTGTAAAGGCTTTCTAAGCTATTTTCCGATAGAATTGACACTATTAAATCTTCATCTTTCACGCGATTTATGTTGATTATAAAACCTTGCACTTAACTGCTTCCTATATACACACTTTATGATTTTTTTTAAAATATTTTACTATTATTATGCTTATTTAAACCAAAAGAAAGTATAATTTACTCACTTTGTCTTAAATAGACTAAGTTTCTTTAAAAAGAGATTAAATTTATATGTTTTTCGTATAAAATTTACAAATTTGGGAGTTAAAATGGTTGAACATCATGATTTATTAAGATCATTTAAGGATAATTGTGGTTTTGGGCTTGTTGCTAATATTAAAAACAAGTCTTCACATAAAGTACTCAATGATGCTGTGACTGCATTAGAGCGTATGATGCACCGTGGTGCTGTTGCAGCAGATGGAAAAACAGGGGATGGAAGTGGTTTACTTCTTTCCATGCCAAAAGAGTTTCTTCGTGCTGAAGCTGAAGTAAAAGGTATTGAACTACCAACTCAATTTGCTGTTGCTGCTATTTTTACAAAAGATGAAAAATATTTAGATGTGCTTGAAAAAATTTGTTGTAATAATGATTTAAAAGTAGTATTACGTAGAGATGTGCCAATAGATACAAATGCTTTGGGTGATCAAGCACTTGCTTCGTTGCCACATATAGTACAACTTTTTATCGTTCCAAATTCAATCATGGCAACAAACAGATTTGATGCTCTTTTATATCTTTCTCGTAAAGAAGCAGAACATGCTTTAGCAGATGACAGAGATTTTTATATAGCTTCTATGAGTTCAAAAGTTCTTTCATATAAAGGGCTTGTTATGCCAACGCATATTAAAGAATTTTATAAAGATTTACAAAGTGAAAATTTTAAAATTTCATTTTCACTGTTTCACCAAAGATTTTCAACAAATACACTTCCGGAATGGCGTTTAGCACAACCATTTCGTGCGGTAGCACACAATGGTGAAATTAACTCTGTAGAAGCAAATCGCATTAATGTAGCTATAAAATCAGAATCAATTAAGAGTGAAGTTTTTAGTGATGAAGAAATTCAAAGATTACTTCCAATACTTCAGCTTGGATCTTCTGATAGTGCTTCAGCGGATAACTTTTTTGAATTTTTAATAGTTAATGGCATGGACTTTTTTAAAGCTGTACGTGCAGTAATTCCTGCTGCATGGCAAAATGCTCCACATATGGATCCTGAACTTCGTGCATTTTATGAATATTATTCAACTGTATTTGAAGCATGGGATGGACCGGCTGCATTTTCTGTAACAGACGGTAGATATATAGGATGTGTGCTTGATAGAAATGGTCTGCGTCCCTCAAAATATATAGTTACAAAAGATGACAACCTTTTAATAGCTTCTGAATATGGCGTTGTAGATATAAAAGAAGAAAATATTAAAGAACGTGGACGTTTACAATCAGGTGAAATGCTCGGTCTTGACCTGAAATTTGGAAAACTTCTTAAGAGTCATCAGATAGATGATTATCTAAAAAGTGCTAACCCATATATGAAATGGTTAAATGAACATATGATTTATCTTCAAGAGCATGTTGAAGAACAATATACTACATGTAAAGATATTGATGAAGATGTTTTAATCAGTAGACAAAGATATTTTAATGTAACACAAGAAATTATAGAACAGGTTATAGAGCCTATGATAAAAGAGTCTAAAGAAGCTGTTGGTTCTATGGGTGATGATACTCCTCTTGCTGCTTTTTCACAAAAACAGAGAAATTTTACAGACTTTTTTAAACAAAAATTTGCTCAGGTAACAAACCCACCTATAGATTCTATTCGTGAAAAAGTTGTTATGAGTTTAAATACTGGTTTTGGAGAAGTTCATAATATTTTAGATGAAATTCCATCGCATGCACATAGACTAAAATCAATTTCTCCTATTATTACAAGTGAAAAATTAAAAGTACTTAAATCATTTGGAGATGAAATCTCTCCAAGATATCAAGCGTTTTATAAAAATAGTACTTTTTCAACTGCATATAAATCAGATTTAAAAGCAGCCCTTGAAACTCTAGTAGAAAAAGTGATAAATTCTGTAAAAACTGACGGAACACGCATCGTAATTTTAGATGATACTGCGTTTAGTAAAGAAAATAAAGTTATTCCTATGGCTATGGCAATTGGACGATTAAATATTGCCTTACTTAAAGCTAAAGTTCGTCATTTAGTCTCTTTAATAGCTGTAACAGGAGAAGTTATTGATTCTCACAGTGCTGCAGTTTTAATTGGATATGGTGCTTCTGCAATTTATCCAAATGTTCTTTTTGCAACAGTTGCAACACAATTAGAAAGGTCAAAATTAATTAATATAACATGTGCAGAGGCTTATAAATCTGTGCATACAGCATTAAATAGTGGACTTTTGAAAATTATGTCAAAAATGGGTATTGCAACAATCGCATCATATAGAAACTCTGGTCTTTTTGATGTAATGGGACTTAGTAATGATATAGTACAAGACTGTTTTGAAACTTCACATGTGACTATACCTGGTCTTACATATAATGATATAGATGAAAGATTGACAAAAGCACATAAAGATGCTTTTAAGATAGATGGATTTAATAAAATATTTCCTTTAAAAATCGGAGGATATTATAAATTTTATACAGGACAAGAACATCATGATTTTGGACCTGCTGTTATTCATGCAATTCATGCAGTTTCTAAAAATCCTTCACAGAAAAATTTTGATACACTAAGAAATTTAGTAAATAAACGCGGATTAAAATTTATTCGTGATTTCTTTGAGTTAAAATCAGATAGAAAATCAATTGATATATCAGAAGTTGAATCAAAAGAAGCAATATTTAAACGGTTTGCTTCTGCTGCTATGAGTTTGGGTTCTATTTCTCCTGAAGCTCATGAAACAATTGCCATTGCAATGAACAGAATCGGAGGTCAATCAAACTCTGGTGAAGGTGGAGAAGATCAAGCACGTTTTGGAACCCAGAGGGTTTCAAAAATCAAACAAGTTGCCTCTGGGCGTTTTGGTGTGACTCCGGCTTATCTTCGTTCAGCGGAAGAGATTCAAATTAAAGTAGCGCAAGGTGCAAAACCTGGTGAGGGCGGACAGCTTCCTGGGCATAAAGTAACTCCATTAATCGGTAAACTTCGTTATACTGTACCAGGTGTTACGCTAATTTCTCCACCACCGCATCATGATATTTACTCTATTGAAGATTTAGCACAGTTGATTTTTGATTTGAAGCAGGTTAATCCAAAAGCCCGCATAGCTGTAAAACTTGTATCTACTGTCGGTGTTGGAACTATTGCAGCCGGTGTTGCCAAAGCATATGCCGATAAAATAATTATTTCAGGTGGGGATGGTGGAACAGGTGCTGCACCATTGAGTTCTATTAAATTTGCCGGAAACCCATGGGAAATTGGGCTTTCTGAAGCACATAATGCTCTCAAAGCAAATCATCTTCGAGGACTTGTAGAATTACAAACAGACGGTGGTCTAAAAACTGGTCTGGATATTGTAAAAGCTGCACTTTTGGGTGCTGAATCTTTTGCATTTGGTACAGGTATTTTAACAATTGTTGGTTGTAAAATGCTTCGTATTTGTCATACCAATAAATGTTCTGTTGGTATTGCTACTCAAAATGAAAAGCTTCGTGAGGAATTCTTTAACGGACAAGTAGAACAAGTAATTAACTTTTTTACGTATCTTGCGGAAGATGTACGGGCTATTATGGCTGAACTTGGTTATAAAACTATGGAAGAAATGATAGGCCGTGTTGATCTACTTGAAGTTAACAAGGATGAATTTGCAAAGAAATTTGACTTTTCTTCTATATTACATCAAGAAGATGGGGTTAATACTCATCAGCAACCATTTAATCCTCCTTTTGATACTAATGAGTTTGAAAAAGATGCATTAAAAGAAGCAATGACTGCAATTAAACATCCTAATCATCCAATTCGTATTCAAAGAGAAATTCAAAATATTCATAGAAGTTTTGGTACTCTTATCTCTGGTGAAATTGCACAATTTTATGGTGATACAGGACTTAAGCCAGACACAATTAAGATAAACCTCAGTGGTGTAGCAGGGCAGGCACTTGGTGCATTTTTAATTCCTGGTGTTTCCATTTATCTTAATGGTGTGGCGAATGATTATATTGGAAAGGGTATGCATGGTGGTAAAATTATCATCACATCTCAAAATGAAGGTGAAGAATTTGCTGCAGGTGGAAATACTTGTCTTTACGGTGCTACCGGCGGTAAACTTTATATTTCTGGAAGTGTTGGCGAGCGTTTTGCTGTTCGTAATTCAGGTGCATTTGCAATTGTTGAAGGGACTGGAGATAATGCCTGTGAATATATGACAGGTGGTGTTGTTGTAATTCTTGGAAAAACTGGTATTAATTTTGGTGCAGGTATGACAGGTGGTGTAAGCTTTGTTTATGATGAAGATCATAACTTTATAGAAAATGTAAATGGTGAACTTGTTGAAGCCGTTAGAATTGATACGGATGAAGGTGATGAAGCTAGACATTATTTAAAACGTTTACTAAAAGATTATGTAGTAGAAACAAAAAGTAAAAAAGTTCAAGATTTACTTGAAAATTTTAGAGTTGAAGTTAGAAATTTCTGGCTAGTAAAACCTAAAAATTTAACAAAATTACCTCTTAACCTAGAGAACGGAGACTAAAATGCGCGAATATTTAAATACTGAAAGAATTGATCCAGAAAAAAGATTAGTAGTTGATAGAACAAAAGATTTTGGTGAAATTTATGAAGTCTTTGATAAAGATGAAGCAGCTTCTCAAAGTGATAGATGTATTCAATGTGGGGATCCTTTTTGTTTAAACAAATGTCCTTTGCACAATTATATTCCACAATGGTTAAAGTCAATTGCCGAAAAAGATTTGGAATTTGCTTTTAAACTTTCAAATGAACCTTCTCCATTTCCTGAAGTTATGGGAAGAATATGTCCACACGATAGACTATGTGAAGGCGATTGTACGCTTAATGATGGGCATGGTGCTATCACAATAGGTTCTGTTGAAACACATATTACAGAAGCTGGATTTAAAGCAGGGTATAAGCCTGAATTTCCTGGAATTACAACTAATAAAAAAGTTGCAATTATAGGAAGTGGCCCTGCTGGGTTATCAGCTGCAACATATTTATTACGTTCTGGAATTGCTGTAACTATGTATGAAAGGGATGATCGTGCTGGCGGACTTTTAACATATGGTATTCCAAATTTTAAACTAGATAAAAAAGTAGTTGAGAGACGAATAAAATTCCTTGAAGAAGCAGGTCTTACATTGGTGCTTGATTGTGAAGTCGGACGCGATATAGATTTTGAAGAAATAGCTGATAAACATGATGCGATATTTATAGGTGTTGGTGCTACAAAAGCAAGAGATGCCGGTATAAGTGGAGAAAATGCTTCAAATGTTTATAAAGCTATGGATTATTTAACAAATATTCAAAGAAAAAATTTCCATCAATCATATGAGAAAAAATTTGACTTTAAAGATTTAAATGTTGTAGTTGTCGGTGGTGGTGATACGGCTATGGATTGTTTACGAACTGCAAAACGTGAAGGTGCAAAATCGGTTACGTGTTTATATCGTAGAGATGAAAAAAATATGCCAGGAAGCAAGAAAGAATATAACAATGCAATGGAAGAGGGTGTAGATTTTACATTTTTGGTTTCTCCAAAAGAAATTATTTTAAATGAAGATGGACGTGCTGTTTCAGTTGAAGTCATAAAGACAACTTTGGGTGCTAAAGATGAATCAGGACGCCAGCGTATGGAAGAAGTTAAAGGCTCACAATACAGGGTTAATGCGGATGTTGTTATAATGTCTCTTGGATTTAATCCTGTTGTTCCGCCATTTTTGGCTGAAAACGGCATAGAAACAAATTCATGGGGTGGGATTATTGTAAATGAAGAGACCTATGAAACATCAACTTCTGGTATTTATGCTGGTGGTGACTGTTTTCGCGGAGCTGATTTAGTTGTAACAGCCGCATATGACGGTCGTGAAGCGGCAAGAAATATAATAGACTCTTTACTTAAATAATTTATACAAATTTACTCATTATTTATGGGTAAGTTTGCTATTCTTCTATACAAAATATTTCAAAACTCTTTAAAATAAGCATTAATTTGATATAATAAAGCCTATTTATATTATTTAAGGATTTTTTTTGAATTTACTAAACCTTTTTACTAAAACATTTGATAATAAACAACCTGAAAAAGCAGAAGCTGGATCACACTGGATTAAGTGTAAGTCATGCCATTCTTTAATGTACTACAAAGAAGTTGAAAATCAAAATTATGTATGCCCAAAATGTGGTTATCATATACGAATCGGCGTAAAAGAAAGACTTAAAATGTTAGCAGATGAAGATACTTTTGTGGAATATGATGCTTCCTTGGAACCAGTAGATCCACTCAAATTTGTAGATAAAAAATCTTATAAAAAAAGACTTGAAGAAGCGTATACAAAGACTGGAAGAAAGTCCTCAGTAGTAAGCGGTGAATGTAAAATGAATGGTGTTGTCGTAGAGCTTGTTATTTTTGATTTTGCATTTATGGGGGGTTCTCTTGGCTCCGTAGAAGGTGAAAAAATAGTTCGTGCAGCAGAACGTGCTATTGAAAAAAAACATGGTCTTATTATATTGAGTGCTTCTGGTGGTGCAAGAATGCAGGAATCAACATTTTCATTACTTCAAATGAGTAAAACTTCTGCTGCATTGGCAAAACTTTCAAAACAAAATCTCCCTTTTATTTCTGTACTAACAGATCCAACCATGGGTGGAACAAGTGCTTCTTTTGCAAATCTTGGTGATATTATTATAGCAGAGCCTGGTGCTTTAATTGGATTTGCAGGACAAAGAGTAATTGAACAAACTATTGGTTCTGAACTGCCTGATGGATTTCAACGAGCTGAATTTTTACTCGAACATGGTTCGATTGATATGATTGTAAATAGAAACGAGCTTAAGAAAACTCTTTCAGATATATTGATTTTTCTTAAAAAAGACTAGTATGCAGTTGTATGCATTATGTGATCAATATATGTTGGACGAGAAGAAAATTTCTCTCAAAGCTTTTATAGATATTGCAAAAAAAAATAATGCACAAGTGATACAATATAGAAATAAAAATGCAGATATTGCTTTTATAAAAGAGCAGTTAATTGCAATACGAAAAGAGTATGACGGTTTTTTAATAGTGAATGATGCGTATGAACTTGTAGAGTTTTGTGATGGTGTTCATGTAGGGCAGGAAGATTTAAAATCTATAGATGAAGATGTAGCAAAAGCGGTTAAAATATTACGTAGTGTGATTAAGGAAGATAAAATTTTGGGTATTTCTACTCATAATGAGATAGAAGTACTTCAGGCCAATGAAATGGATTTGAATTATATAGGGCTAGGTGCTTATAGGCCTACGTTCACAAAAAAAGATATTTCAAATATTCTTGGAAATAAATTAGATGCAATTGCAACAAAATCTAAACATCCTGTAGCAGCTATAGGTGGTGTGAAGTTAGAAGATAAATTTGCACATGTTACCTATAATGTTATAGGGAGTGGTTTAATTTTATGAATGTAGAAATTATTTCCATAGCAAAAAAAGAAAGATCATTATATGATCCTTTGTATAAAGATTTAACAAAAATGATTTCACGTTTTGCTCATGTAAAAGATACAGAAATTTTTTCAAAAGATATAACAAAAGCACATGCAATTTCTCCAGAAGCATCACAAAAAGCATATACAAAAGCTTTGGAAGCCTATATGGGGAAAGATTTTTGTGTAACTTTGCATCCTGATGGAAAATTAATCGATAGTTTTGAATTTAGTAAGTTATTAAATGATAAAATGTCCGTAAAATTTTTTATTGGCGGTGCTTATGGCTTTGAAAAAATTTTTTTAGATAAAAGTAATGCTGTCGTTAGTTTAGGAAAAATTACTATGAGTCATAAAATTGCCAAAGTAGTTTTATTAGAACAAATATATAGAGGGTTTTCTATATTAAGCAACCATCCATATCATAAATAAAAGGAAAGTATAAGTGCAAACAAGTGAGTTAAATTATTTTAAAGAGATATTGTTAAGTCGTAAAGAACAAATTGAAAAAAATATTAATGGTGTGAGTACAGAACTTAATGAATTAAGTGCATTAGATTTAAATGATGAGGGCGATCATGCCTCGGCAAATAATAATTCTATGGTTGAAAGTGCTATAATTGAGCAACAAAAACAAGAATTAAGTGAAATTGAAAAAGCACTGTTAAAAATAACAAATGGCGGTTACGGTGTTTGTGAAATGTGTGAAGATGATATAGGTTTTCAAAGATTAAAAGTAAAACCACATGCTATTTATTGCATTGATTGTAGAGAAATAGTAGAAAAATCTAAATAAAGGGTTTATAATGTATATTAAAAGATACACAATAGCTGCATTCATATGGATAGGCTTTGTCGGATGGTACGTGTATGCGTATGTAACACAAAATAGTATGAGTATTGATTTGTTTGGTATTCCAATGCCTTCTCTTTTAACTGCTTTGTGGGTAATTATTCCACTTGTTATATTATATTTAGCAAGTGTAGGGCATATAACCTTTTATTCTGTACTTGGGAATTTTAGACTGCGTAAATATGAAAAAGATTATGAAAAACTCATTAATGCTGTTATTGATGCATATATTGGAAAAAAAGGAAGAAGTTATACTTTTAAAACGGACAGATATAAACTTCTTGGTACACTTTTAGAAAATAGTACTATATTTCCGGTGGGAGATATCATAGGTAAAACAAATAATGAAAAAATTGATGCAATCTTAAAAATTATTCAAGATGTAAAAAATGGCGAGGTTGTCGACTTAAAAGCTTATAATTTACCATCCGAAAATGTTTTGGTTCTACAAAATGAAAGAAATAGGTATAAAAAAGGCAACATAGGTGCAGAGTCTGTTCTCTCAAATTGTACAAAATATGATGATAGTTTATGTGCAGAGGTTTATGTTGATTATGTAAAAGAAGCTTCATTAAATGCTATTGAAAAATATAAAGGTTTTTTAACTAAAGAAGCACTGTATGTTATTCTTTCGAGAATTAATGCTGATAAAAACACTTTAAAAGTTGAAAATGAAGCCCTTATTGAATTATTTAAAAAACTAGATTTAAATAAAGAAGATTATATTAAAATTTCATCTATCCTTGCAAAAGGGGGAATGATTCCTGAACAAAGAATGAAACTCTTTGAAACACTTTCTGATGAAGATGAAGATGCAATGTATGCTTATTTATTTACACTTTTTGATTTAGAAATGATAGCTCCCGCAGATGCAATATTAGAGAATTCACAAGCAGATGAATATCAAAATTTCAAAGCATATCGTGCTCTAAAAGAGTGTGGTAAAAATTTCAGTATTTATTTGTTTGTGTAATCATGAAAAATCTCTCCTTTGATACACCATTATATGTCTTAGCTCCTTTAGCGGGCTTTACTGATCTTCCTTTTCGAAGTGTGGTAAAAAAATTTGGAGCAGATTTAACTGTTAGCGAAATGTTGAGTTCAAATGCATTAGCACATGGTTCACAAAAAACACTTCATATGCTTGAGAAGTCCTCTCTTGAAGACCCTTATTCTGTACAAATTGCTGGTGCTGATGTAGATATTGTACGTCAAGCAGTTGAAATATTAAATGAGCAAAATGGCATAGATATTATTGATCTCAATTGCGGTTGTCCTGTACCAAAGGTAGTAGGACATGGCAGTGGAAGCTCACTTCTTTTAAATCTTCCTTTAATGGGTGAAATTATTAAAACTATTAAAAATACGTCCAATAAAAGTATGACAAGTGTAAAAATCAGACTGGGCTTTGAAGAAAAAAATCATGTTGATATTGCTAAAGTAGTAGAAGATAGCGGTGCAGATTTTATTGCAGTGCATGGAAGAACACGTGCCGGTAAATTTAAAGCAGCTGTTGACTATGATGCTATAAAAGAAATTAAAGAAGCTGTAAAAATTCCAGTTATTGCTAATGGCGATATAGACTCTTATGAAAAGGCTAAATGGGTACTCGAGCATACAGGTGCAGACGGAGTAATGATTGGCCGAGGTGCTGTTGGTGCCCCATGGATATTTCATCAACTTAAATCAGGAAATGAACATATAGAACAACATTTAAAACACGAGATTGTGATGGAACATTTTGATAAAATGATAGAATTTTATGGACAACATGGTGTATCAATGTTTAGAAAACATACGCATACATATTCTAAAGGTTATCGTGGGGCTTCTGCTCTTAGAAATCAAGTAAATTCAATAGATAATATTGCTGAGTATCGCTCAGTATTAGATGATTTTTTTAAAAATAGCGAGATGACACTGTAATGTTGGAAATTTCAAAATCAATTAAAAATCTGGAAAAAGAAGATATAGCAGATAATATTTTACATTATGATTACAATACAAAACATTTACTCTCTTTAATTAAAAAGGGTATTGATATCGATGAACCTGCATATCTTAGTTCCTATCGTTCTTTTGAGGGTGAGGTATATGAAAACTTCATTTATGAAAAACTTCTGCGTTATGCAGAAGAAAATGATTATATCACAAAGTTTGTTCTCAAGGGATTTCATCAAAATAAGCACAAAGCTTATGCAAATACGCTTTCTATAAGTGAAAAAGAACAAATTGTCTATAGAACGAAAAGTCGTGAAATTAGTGAATTTGATGCAATGTTCGTGACAAAAAATAATGAGCTTTATTTTGTTGAAATGACACTTGTAAAGTCTGTATTAAAACTGCGTAGAAGACTCAGAAAGAAAAAAGCTCTTCTAGAAATTGTTTTTCCAAACTATACTATTAAGTCTCTTATTATTTTAAATGAAGGTGCTACGGGAGCCAAACAGTTTCCTTCTTATTGTAAAGTGTGGTTTACAAAAGAGTTTTCTGCTGCTGAAGTTTTAGAATATATTACAAAGCTCAACAAGCAAAAACTGTTACCAAAAGATAAGATTAACTCAAAAAAAATGATAGAAGCACATACTCTAAAACTTCATCCGTTTAGATATTATAATACAATGAGTTGGATTACAAAAACAATACGGGCAAATGAAAAATATATTATAGATATGAATTTTTTAATGAATGATAAAGTTCAAAGATACCATGATTTATATAATAAATTTTATGTTGGTTTCATAGCTGTAAAGGATATGAAAAATTTACTCAAACTCAAAGAGGGTGAATATGATGATAGTCATAGAGTTGTCATTGCATTAGAAAAAAAACATTCTGATGAAATTGTTGTTACTTATTATATTCAAACAACCAGAAAAAATTTACACTTATATAGTTTTAATGATGGCAAACTTGTAAAAGAGAAAAAAGACCCTTATGGTATTACTGTCACGGAAGTATTTCATATAAATAAACTTATGGATGAAAGCTATTTGCTCAATATGTCCAATATAAATACAATCAAAAAACTTTTAAAACAACGATTTAAAAGGGAACATAAACATTAACCTTCATAAGCAATGTTTGCTGCTCTCTCTTTATATGCTTGAAGTGGTTCCTGTTTTTCTTTTTCTACTGTATTAGTTAAAAAGTTTTCCAAATCTTCGTGTCTACTTTGTAGAATTTGATCAAATTCTTGTTGTGTTTTTGGCTTATTTTGTGTGAATTTATCAAGTAATATATTACTCTTTCCCATAAGTACAAGATAACTTTGATCACCAAAATCAAGCATAACGACACTATTTGCATTATCAATGGATTTTTGGAATCTTATGCTTACATTGTTTATTGTATTATTATTATTATTTGTACTATTTGTTGGACTTTGCTCTTGTGTATTTTTAAAAAGCCAATTGCTTTGTGTAGCTTTTTTTACAGGTACATTTTTCATTTTTCTTTTTATATAAAAAAGTATAAAGATGCCAATAAGTAAAATAGAAACTACTATATAGTAGCTTTTAGATAGGTTGTTATCTTTTTTCGTTGGCAGTGTAAAAGCTGTAGTACTTTTTTGAACATTAGATGTTGGTTGTACACTCATTTTATTGCTAAATCGGAGTCTTAGCCCATAAGCATCTGATGTTTTTGATGCTATAAGTTTGGTAAAAGGAGAAACAGAAGCGACGATTAAAGTTTCATTATTCACAGGAGTGATGGTAATAGAATGTAAATATTTAGAAGATACTTGTTTGATTTTAGGTGATTCTATTGTAGCATTTTCTAATTTTATAATAATTTTTGATTTCGACACACTCTTCTTAATCTGTCCATTATAAGGTGTATCAAAAGTAATCATAACATCGGCTCTATCTGTTCTTTCATAAACATTGTAGCTTAAAATTTGGGATGCAAAAAGCGAAAAAGGCAATGCGAACAACAATAAAAATTTAATCATAATCTCTCTTTAGATAGGTAATATAATACAGCACTTGAATCAAGTACTTCATTAATACGAATAGCGAGGTTTTTCTCATAGACCATAACCTCGCCTTTGCCTAATATTCGACCATTTACATAAGACTCTACACTCTCACCGGCTGGTTTTCTTAAATCAATTATAGAACCTTTTTCTAGTTTTAAAACTTCTGCCACACTGAGTTCTGTTTCTCCTAAATCTGCAACAAATTCAACTTCCATATCTAAAATACCGGAATAGTCCATCCATGATAACTCTTTTTCAGGGTCAAATTCTTCATTGTTTTTAGACATTTAATTCCTTACTAGCAATTGTAAGTACATCATTATCAATATGCATAGCTCTAAGTTCATCATAATCAAAGTCAAAGGTACCTATTTTTTCAAAATGTGGTGTTCCTATTGTATATGTTATACCTGCTTCTTCTGCAAGAACTTTTGCACTACCAACAATCAAATTTGCTGTTTCAAGTGTCATATCTTTGAGCGTTTCTTCATCACTCTCATCTTCTTGGAGAAATATTTTTGATACTCTCT
>JALUXS010000002.1 GCA_027013185.1 Sulfurimonas sp. | reverse complement strand
AACACCCGCGACAAGTATCGCACGTAAATTTCCTAAAAAAAGTAAAATAACGATTAAGGTGTATATAATTGCGTCTCTTAAGGCTCCAAGCATATTTGAGTTTGACTGCTGTACCAATATTCTTTGTGTATCACTAATCTCAAAATTAATATTTGGATATTTCTGTTGTAGTTTTTTCATCTCTGCACGAGCAACATTACTCACATCCAAAACACTGCCATTTGGCGATCTTTGAATTGAAAGTGCAACAGACTCTTTGCCATTTCCGATGTATCCGCTTGTACGTTTTTTATAATCCCAGCTTACCTTGGCAATATCACTGAGTTTAACATTTGGTAATATAGGTAATTGTTTTAATTTTTCTACATTGTTTTTTTCACCATAAAAAGTAACTGTATAAAAATCATTATCACCTTTCATAAAACCTATTGGCATATCATGATTTAAAACACGTATAGCTTTTGTAATTGTTTCAAAATTAACACCGTATTTTTTCGCTTTAAATGGATCTACTTCTATGTTTATTGCACTTTGGTATCCGCCAAAAACTTCAACATTACCAATTTCAGGATTACTTAAGAGATGCGGTTTTATAAAACTGTCTGCTATTTTACGAATATCTTCTAAATTGATATTTGCATTTTTCGGACTCAGTGCTATAACATCTACAGGAAGCGTAAAATCACCAGTAGTATATACTGCTGGATTTGAATTTGCTGGGAGTTTTGCCTTTACAATACTTAATGCATTTGAAACATCCACCGCAGCCGCATTTAAGCTTTTCTTATACCCAAAATCTATTTTTACTATAGAGTAGTTAGGAACGCTGACACTACTGACATCTGTTACTAGTCCAAGTCTAGCAACTTCTTGCTCAATAGGCTTAGAGACAGTATTTGCAGCGACTTGGGCTGTCGCTCCCGGAACACTCGTTATAACCACAACTTCAGGTGGATTAGAATCAGGAAATAAATTCTTCGGCAAAGTAATAAGTCCACGCACTCCAAGAACAAAAAATACTGCAATTATGGCATAAAGCGTATAATGACGTTTGTTAAAAAAGTCAAACATTTACTATTCCTTTATCTTTAATCTATAGCCGCTAACCAATCGCAATAAAATATCTGGTTTTGCCACAACTATATTTTTACCTTGAAGCGATTCAGAAATCACAACGCCTTCTTGGGCACTCTGCACTACATGTACTTCTAAAGGAATGGCTTTATTTCCCTCTACAACCAACACATAAGTTTTACCGTTTCTATTTAACAAAGCATTAAATGGAAGCAACGCATCTTTTTGATGCAATATAATTACACTTACTTCAACTCTATCACCATTGATTAATTTTGTATTTCCGGTATATACTTTATACTCCGCTAGACCGTGAAAAGCACTGCCAAGTGCTACAGCAGCATAGGTTTTTCCTTCAAACTCCACACCTTTTATGCTTAGATTTGTTGGAACCTGTACCATCAAATAAAAGCCATTTTTTGCAGCGATAGAAAGTAATGGATGCCCGGGTAAACCAAGTGCACCTTTGTTTGAAAAAGTCTTTGCGACAACACCGTCTACCGGTGATATAATTGTTGCATAGGAAAGATTGTTGTTGAGTTCTATCTCTCTTTGTTTTAAAACATTCAAACCAGCCTCTGCATTTGCAATTAGTGTCGCCTCTTTCTGTGAATCTTCTATAGAAGCCCCTTTTACTTTTAAAAGTTCTTGTGTTCTTTTATGTGTAGCTTTTAAATTTTTAATAGCGACTACTGCTGCGTGCATCTGATTTTTAACGCTTTGCAGTGAACTGCGAATATTTGTTGTATCAAGTTTTACAACGACTTCACCTTTATAAACTTTTGAACCGCTTGGTATAATTTTTAATATTCTAGCCGAAATTCTAGGAGAGAGTTTTACATCTTTGTCATTTGCGACCTCCGCCAAATATGGAAGTGTTAATTTTACATTCGTTATTTTTGGCGACATCTCTTTAACTATTATAGGATATACTTTTGCCGTTGCCATATGTGCATTTCTTTTCTTTATTTCCAGCAGTCTGCTAATAGCTAAAAATACTAACCCTGCAACTATTGCTACGACAAAAACTATTTTTACATATTTGTTCATTTCACCATCTCCTCAATATTGTTTGCATAAATAACTGCCAGCTGCATAAGCGTCTGCCATTTAGTTGCTTTTGTTTTGTATAAATTTGCTTCTTCTAAAACAACATCATCTTCATATCGCAGATACTCTTCCGTATCAAGTCTTCCGCTGTTATAGCTCACTTTTGCAATACTTAAAAGTTTCTTTTTATTTTCTACACTGTGTTTGTAAAGTTTAAGTGAATTATCTAAAAGTGGCAGAGAATCTTCAAGCATTTTTGCCTCAGAACTCAGTTCATCAGAGAGTTTTTCAAGAGCTATCTCGCTGGAATGCAACTCAATTTCTGAGAGTTTTATATTTGCATAACTGTCCATTGCAAAAAGAGGAATATTTAAAACTATGCCCACATTTCCATAACGTTCATTCGCATCATGTCCGTTATTGTATGCTTTTGCTGTTGAAAATGCATAACTTCCATGTGCCGCAAGTGTCGGGTAAAGGTTCTCTTTTTCGGCTTGTATACCCAGTCTATCCGCTCTTACTTTTTCTACTAAAGGCTGCAGTGATTTCATAGCACCTTTTGTAAATGAATTTTGCTCATACATGGCTACCGGTACATCTAAAACTATGCCTGTATAAGTTTGTATAGTGCTTATAAGTTTTTTCTTTTGCAAGGCAATGTTGTTTTTAGCAATTGCAACCTGATTTAGAGCGTCATTTATTTTGTAAAGTGCCGAAGCAGGAGCTCTACCATTATCTACTTTTATTTGTGTTGTTTTTTCTGTCTCTTTTAAAGATTCTTTTTTTACATGTAAAGCTTTTAAGAGCGAATCAAGATAAGAAAAGTTTGCATTTGCACCGACTATCAGTGCTTCATGTTTTAAAAGGTTTATATGCTTTTTAGCCCTTGCACTCTTTTGCAAAGCTTTTACTTTTTTAGCCGTTGTATAAATCGACTTTACAAACAAAGGCATAGAAAAGTTTGCTCCCGTTTTGTACACATTGTAAGCAAAGGGCTGGGTTGGTTTTGCAGGGTCTTTCACAAGTCCGACAAGTGTATCTGGTGGTACAGGAAGCATACCTGTCGGCGTAGAGTAGTTATCATACGAAGCAAAAAGATTGACCTTCGGATAAAGTTTAGAGTAAACCAAATCCTCTTGCACACCACTTTTTTTCACTACAATTTCATCTGCTTTTGTTTGTGAATGTGATTTAAGTGCACTGAAAAGTTCAGGCAAAGTATGGGCATACATTACCAGCGGAACTGCTAGTGATAAAACAATTTTTTTCATTTATTTAACCTCCAATGCGGTTTTTATTGTTGTAAAAATATATTCGGCTATTTCATCCATAGGACAGTCGCTGCAGGTATCAATTTGGGTATCTTCTTTTGCTGCTTTTGCTCGTAACTGCTGAGTAGTTACTAAAAGGTTGAGCGTACCAACAATCATAAAATGCAGTACCATAGGAATAGATTTTTTAAAAACACCTTCTTCCTCTCCCTTACGTAAAATATCACTCAGAAGTACAAAAAGTCTTCGCATACTTTCAAACATCATCTCAGGCAAATGTGTTCCACTGTCACTAAGCTCACGTAATAATAATGCGGGAAAATAAGGCTGTTTTTGTGCATACCCAGCATAAGTTTCAATAAAAGCACGTAATTCCGCCGTTGCCGAATCACAACATTTTTTTGAATCTATCACTTCTTTATATATAGAATCAAACAAAGTGCTCATTACTGATCCATATAATCCTGCTTTGTTTTTAAAGTAGTAATATATCAGTGCTTTATTAAATCCGCTCTCTTTTGCTATATCATCTCCAGTTGTCGCATCAAAGCCGTTTTTTGAAAACAAGGTAATAGCACTTGCCAAGATTTTAGCTTTTGTCGCTTCTGCATCACGTTTTTGTTTTGCCATTTTTTCTCCAAAGCATAATTAACTATTTAATTAATTATAGCAAATAAAAAATTAATTTAGGCTAAAGTAGGCCTAACAATGCAATTAGCAATACCGGAGGCGTTACAACAAGTCCTACTTTCATATATTCTCCCCAACCTATTTTCACCCCTTTTTGTGCGAGTACATGTAACCATAAAAGCGTTGCGAGTGAGCCTATCGGTGTCATTTTTGGTCCAAGGTTTGAGCCTAATATATTTGCATATACTAAGGCTTCATGTCCAACATACCCGACTTTATCTATGGCTATGTCCATAATCATAATCGTAGGCATATTATTCATAATAGAGCTGATAACAGCAGATAAAAATCCGGTACCGATGACGGCTACGGTTGTGCCTTGTGTATTTAACATCTCTATCCATGAAGCGATAATATCTGTCAGTCCTGCATTTTTGAGACCATATACAACGACATATAACCCGATACTAAACCATACTACCTGCCACGGTGCAGCTTTTATTGTCATAATCGGTTTAACGGCTTTATAATGATTTGCAATTGCTAAAAAGAGAAGTGCACCACCAAGAGCAAACACAGAAACTGGCAAATGAAATCTATCTCCT
>JALUXS010000001.1 GCA_027013185.1 Sulfurimonas sp. | reverse complement strand
AGCATCACCACTAACTTTTGTATTGTCAATTGCGAATGCACTTGAACCTATTAGTAGCGCTGCCACCAAACTCATTTTTGTAAATTTCATATTTTCTCCTTATCTTTTACAAATTTCACGTGTAGTATAACACAACCAACTCTTAACTTTTGATTAAAATGATGAATTATTATACGAAATAAGATATAATTACAATATGAAACAATTAATTACAACATCGCTTGCAACTTCTTTAGTTATTTTACTCAGTGGGTGTGCTACTAACGCTCCTGTGGCACCATCACAAAACAGTGATTTAAATAAAATAAGTAACTCAGGCGGTAAAGAAAAACCCGGGTTAATGCAAAAAAGTCTCGATAGTTGGCTCAAAAATGAGTGGACACCTACTGTAAATAAAGACAAGAAGATACAAAAAAAGTACCTTAAAAAAGAAAATACGAACAGTAGTGATACTAATGGTACGAAAGAAAAGTATGTAGAGGATAAGGAGAGAAACTTTACACTTCAAGAGTATGTGGACAAAGCATCGGCATATATGAAAGCACATCCATCTGATGACAAAGAGTCTAATGTACAAAAATTGGAAAATATGCCTGTAATTGGAAAATAGCAGCTTCGCTTTGTGGGCTTTGAAGACGCATAGCCCAGGTTACAGAAAAAAATTTAGTTTTTTTCTAAGTCACGCTTTAGCGTTTGAAAACCTGGGTTCTGAGAAGGGTTAATAGCTTACATGTAAAGAATATTCGTTATTTTTTTGCATCCCAAGAGAGAACTGTTTTGCCTTCTTCATTTGTCTCAGCCATTGCCATTCCCATAATGTTATAGCCTGCATCTACATAATGAATTTCACCTGTTACACCTGAACTTAAATCACTGAGCAGATACATTGCCGAATTTCCCACTTCTTCAATCGTTACATTTTTCTTTAACGGTGCGTTGACTTCATTCCAGTTGAGTATTTGTTTAAAATCACCAATACCGGCAGCAGCAAGTGTTCTGATAGGTCCAGCCGAGATTGCATTAACACGCTGCCCTTTTTTGCCTAAATCTACTGCCATATAACGCACACTTGATTCCAAAGCTGCTTTGGCAACACCCATTACATTATAGTTTACTATATATTTTGGTCCGCCAAGGTATGAGAGTGTTAAAATTGACGCATCATCAGATAACACAGACTCCAAACGGTTTGTTAAATCAATGAAAGAATAAACAGAAATATCCATAGCGATTTGAAATGCACTTTTACTTGTTTTCATAAAAGGTTCTGAAAGTGCTTCTTTTGGAGCAAAAGCAACAGAATGTACCAAAAAGTCAATTTTTCCGAAGTCTTTTTCAATTTTTGAAGCTATGGATGACATATGCTCTTCGTTTGAGACATCCAACTCATACACATATTCGCTTCCAAACTCTTTTGCTATGGGTTCAACTCTTTTTTTAAGTGCATCATTCAAGTATGTAAAAGCCATTTCGGCACCTTGAGCTGCACATGCTTTTGCTATTCCGTATGCTATTGATTTATTGTTTGCAAGGCCTACTATTAGACCGCGTTTTCCTTTCATTATCATTTGTGTGTTTTCCTTATAAATAAAATTTTAGTTTTTATAGACTAAGAGGCAAGGTTAAAACCTTGCTTCCGAAGAGCTTGTCAACTTTTTTGGAACCTAGGTTTTCAAACGCTAAAGCGTGACTTAGAAAAAAACTAAATTTTTTTCTGTAACCTGGGCTGATAGCCTTTAATGTAAATCTTGGGCTGCTTGTATCATAGAGCAAAAATGTTCTGCGTAGAGGGCTGCACTTCCTACTAAAACACCGTCAACATTTTCTACATGTAGAATATCTTTAATATTATTTACTTTCACACTACCACCATATAAAAGAGGTGCAGATGATTTTTGCTTTAGCTCTTTATGCATATCTTGTATATCTTCTAAAGTTGGAATTTTTCCTGTACCTATAGCCCAAACAGGTTCATACGCAATTATTAGATTGTCATATTCTGTGTCAATGCCCTCATATTGCTTGCTTAAATATGCAAGCATATCTTCTTTTGAGCCTTCACGAATTTCAAGAGGTTCTCCAACACAATAAACAATTTTAAAGCCCTGCTCTTTAAAAAAATGAAACTTTTTACTTATAAATTCTTGACTTTCGCCTAAAATATGACGACGTTCGCTATGCCCTATGAGTATAGTTTTAATGCCAAATTCTTCTAAATGTTCTAACCCAATTTCTCCGGTAAAAGCACCCTTTTCAACCGGATAAGCATTTTGTGCACCTATAGTAATAATTGTTGTATAGGAATCGAGTGATGATGTTGCAGGAAAAACAATAACTTCTTGAGCACTTTGTTGTGTACACAATTCCAACTCATTTATATAGCTATGTGTTGCACTTCTTGTCAGGTTTGTTTTTAAATTCGCTGCAATTATCATTTTAATCCTCTTTCTCAGTAATTTGAACCATAAGTGGTTCTACGCCCGGAAGAGTTTTGCCTTCAAGGAGTTCAAGCGATGCACCGCCTCCTGTAGATATAAAACTCATCTCTTCAGCTACACCTACTCTTTGCACCAAATCGGCAGTATCACCGCCACCGACAACAGTTGTTGCATAAGTATCGGCTACAAAATGGGCAATTTTTGAAGAACCTCTTGCAAATTTTTCCATTTCATACACACCCATTGGCCCATTCCATAAAACTGTTTGCACATCATTAAGAGCTTCTCTGTAAAGTCTCACCGTTGCAGGACCAATATCGAGTCCCATCCAGTTATCTGGAATTTCTTGTGCTGTTACTATTTTACTCACTGAATCTTCAGAAAATTTTTCTGCTGCCACAACATCCATAGGAAGGTAAAATTTCACACCAAGCTTTGTTGCTTCATCCATAATATGCTGTGCTTCATCAAGTAAATCATCTTCAACTAAAGAAGCCCCAATATTATAACCTAGCTGTTTTAAAAATGTAAAAGCCATACCACCGCCGATCAATATTTTATCTACTTTTGGCAGTAAATTTACTAATGCTTCAAGTTTTCCAGAAACTTTACTACCACCGACTATGGCTGCAAAAGGACGCACAGGGTTATTTATGAGTTTACCAAAAAAGTTAATTTCACGTTCGAGTAAAAATCCTGCAGCTTTGTGTTTATTGTCAAAAAACTTTGTAATACCATGAACCGATGCATGTGCACGATGACTCACACCAAAAGCATCATTTACATAAAATTCTGCCATTGAAGCCAATTTTTTTGAAAGTTCTTCATCATCTTTTGTTTCACCCGGTTCAAAACGTAAATTTTCAAGTAGCAGTACTTCATGACGAGGAAGTTCAGCTGCCATTTGTATGCTTACATCATCTACAACACCCGGTGCTAATAAAACGTGACGTTTTAAAATTTGCTGTAATCTTCTTGCTACAGGAGCCAAAGAGTATTTTTCTACTACTTCGCCTTTTGGACGTCCAAGATGAGAAGCTAAAATAACTGCACAATCTTGATCAAGACAATAATTTATAGTAGAAATAGCCGAACGAATACGACGGTCATCTGAAATATTACCAAATTCATCCATCGGCACATTAAAATCACATCTTATAAAAACTTTTTTATCTTTTAAATCTAATTTTTTGAGTTGTAGTAGTTCCAAATTTTTTCCTATTTTGAAATATGAAGTGCCATATCTATAAGTCTTGTTGAATAGCCCCATTCATTGTCATACCAAGCCATAACTTTTATCATATTCCCGCCAATAACTTGTGTTAAATCTTCTGCAACAATTGCACTATAGTTACACCCTACGAAATCTTGAGAAACACGCATCTCTTTGTCCATAAGTAAAAGGCCTTTGAGTCTGTTGTTTGCTGCTTCATTAAAAACTTTTGTTACTTCTTCTTTTGTAGTGTTTTTAGAAACAACTACATTTAAATCGACCATAGAAACATCCGGACTTGGAACACGAACAGATTGACCATGAAGTTTTCCCTCAAGTTGAGGCATAACAAGGCTGATGGCTTTTGCAGCACCTGTTGTTGTTGGAATCATGTTAATTGCACCTGCACGAGCACGGCGTCTATCTTTGTCATGTTTAACATCTAAAATATTTTGATCATTTGTATATGAATGAATCGTTGTCATTAAACCTTTTTCTATGCCGAATGCATCATCAAGCACACGAGCTACAGGTCCTAAACAGTTTGTTGTACAAGAAGCATTTGAAACGATGATTTCACCGTTATATTTTTCTTCATTGACACCCATTACAAATGTCGGTGTTGCAGTATCTTTTGCCGGAGCGGAAAAAAGCACTTTTTTAACACCATTGTCGATATGTACCTGTGCACTCTCTTGTGTCAAAAATACACCCGTACATTCTAAAACCATATCAGCACCGCAATCAGCGAATTTAAGGTTTTTAGGATCACGATCAGAAAAAACTCTTATTTTTTTACCGTCTATTGCAATATTTTCATCATCAAGCTGTACGACTTCACTTTCAAATGTTCCATGAACAGAATCATTTTTTAAAAGATACAACATCATATCCATGCTTGCGGTATCATTTATAGCTACTATTTCAACATCATCTCTTTTGTGTGCAATACGTGCTACACAACGACCAATTCTTCCAAATCCATTAATTGCTATTTTTAGTGCCATTATAGTTCCTATATAAAATAATTGGGTAATTTTATCCAAAATTAGTTATAATTCGCATTAAATGAAAACGATAGCACTTTATGGAGGTTCCTTTGACCCTCCTCATCTCGCCCACGAGGCGATTGTAAAAGCTTTAAGGGAACTCGATTTTATCGATGAAGTAGTGGTTATGCCTACTTTTTTAAACCCGTTTAAAGAGAGTTTTACAGCTCCGGCTGCATTACGATTACAATGGTTAGAAGGTATTTTTTCAGAGTATGGTGATGTGAAAGTCAGTTCGTATGAAGTAGATTTAAAAAGAAAAGTACCTACTATTGAAACGGTACGGCATTTACTTAAACGTTATGAGAAAATTTATTTGCTTATCGGTGCAGACAATTTACAATCGTTGTCAAAGTGGTATAAATATAATGAACTCAAAGAATTGGTAACATTTATAGTTGCCACAAGAAACAATATTGAAGTTGAAAAAAATTTCATACAGCTTGATATAAATGAAGACATATCATCATCAGATTTAAGAAAAAACTTGGAACCATCCAAAATACCAGAAAAAGTTAGAAACGAAATCGTACAATATTACAAGGAACATAATGCAAGATAGAATACAAAAAATAACGGACACATTAGATAAAAACAAAGCTGAGTCAATAGAAGTTTTTGACCTTCGAGGAAAAAACTACATTGTTGATTATGCAATCATAGCTTCATCACTTGGACAAAAGCACACAACTGCACTTTTAGACCATCTTAAAAGTGAGCTCAAACCGCAAGAACATTTTAACAATGTTGAAGAAAGTGGCGACTGGGTTGTTGTAGATTTGGGTGATATTCTTATACATATTATGACAGCGGAATACAGAATAAAATATGATATGGAAAGCTTTTTAGGTGAGCTAGGGAGTCACTAAAAGCTCTTTTTGTTTGTCAAGTATATCTTTATAATTATATATAGATTCTACATACTTCACAGGTTCTGCTCCTCTTGCATACCCGTATTTTAAATTTCTATAATACTTTTTTTGTGAGAGTAGTGGCAGTACAATCTTCAAATCACTCCATACATTTTGGTTTAATCCCAATTTTTTTGCTAACTTTTGTGCATCTTTTATATGTCCCAGCCCTATATTATATGCAGCCAATGCAAACTTGAGTCTATTTTCATCTTGCACATCTTGTGGCACAAATTTTATCATCTGTTTTAAATGCCTTGTCCCACCTATAACACTTTGCTTTGGATCAAGTCTATTTTTTACACCAAGAATTTTTGCTGTACGTTTTGTCAGCATCATCAAACCTCGTACCCCTGTAAAACTTTTTGCCCTTGGATTCCAATGCGATTCCTGATACGATACAGAAGCGAGCAGTGTCCAAGGAATACTAAATTTTGTTGCAGCACTTTGAAAATACTTCTTATATTTTGGTAATCTGCTTTTCATTCGCTTATAAAACATTTTTGTATTGTAATAATCAAAAAAGAGTATATAACTGTAATAATGATCTTTAAGTTGTGTCATTAAACCTTTTTGGTTGTAATCATTCAGCCAAGCATACATATCTGCTTCTAACTCTTTTTCATTTTTATGTAAAACCCAGGCGAGTTGTTCTCTACCGCTGATTGAAAAGGCAAGAGCAATATCTGGAAAATATCGTAAATTTAAGGAGTATATATTTGAATCTGCTATAGTGCAGTCTATTTGATGTTTGGCAACCTGCTCCAATAATTCTTCGGTTGAATACTCCGATGTTGTTGTCGCATTGATTTCAAAACCGTCTGCTTGAAGGGATTGTATAGTTTCATTATAACTTGTGTCATCACCAACTACAATGTGAAGCCCTGCTAAATCTTCAACATCTCTTGGAAATTTTGAGCCTCTTAACATGCTTCTATTGCATATAACTTGCTCTCTGACTTCAAAATAAGAAGGACCAAAATGAAATTGCTTTTCTCTTTGGGGCGTTTTTGCAAGAGAAGCCGATGTAATATAGATATTTGGATTTTTAGATAATTCTATGGCTTCTTTAATGGTATGAGCCGCTGTAATATTTAAATCTGCCCCTAAATGGTCTGCATAAGACTTCAATAAATCATATTCAAACCCCTGCGGCCCTTCTGTTCCAATATAATACGTAGAAGGAGCATTTAAGAGTACGACATTTAACTCTTTTGTTTGTTTGATTTTTTCTAAGGTCGATAACTCTTTTTTTTTCGTAGAAGGTACATAGGCAGAGTGACTCAGCCAACCAACTACAAAAGAAGCGAATGCAAAGGATACAAGCAATAATGTATAAAGAGTTTTATTCATTTTGCTAGTTTACATTTTTAAACTTATGCAAATATAAAACGATTCACTCCATTTTCATATTCATGTGCCAAAACCTGATCATGTGCTTTTAAAATAGAATCAACAAGATACAAGCCTAAACCAAAGCTATTTTTTGATGGATTATCTTTGGTAAAAGGCTCTATATAATACTGTAGAGGATGCTTTAAACACTCTCCTATATTTTCAAAACAGAGTTCATTTTTATCATTCATAAGAATGGTAATATGTGCGTTTGTAGAGTATTTCATAGCATTATCTATCATATTTTTAATCGCTGTTGTATAGAGTCTATAGTTTACATGTAGTTTTATTTTTCCACTTATTTTTACGCTTATATGTTCTCTTTCAACCATCGCCATATCAATAGCACCATCTATAATGTCTACAAGTCTATATTCAGAAAATTCACTCTTATCATCAAGGCTTGTTACCTCTTCTATAAGTGCAAATTCTGTTACTAAACTTTCTAAACGTTTGAAAATAGAGCTAAATCTATCTCTTTGTTTTTGTGTACTAAGCATTTGTGTTGCTATTGTACCTTTTGCTATAGGCGTTTTAAGCTCATGCATCAAATTTCTCAAAAAGAGGGTACGCGACTCTAAAATGTTGTTTATTTTTTGCCTTGCATAATCAAGTTCATTGGAAACCGAACCTATTTCATCTTGTGAATTCGTTTTAAAAGAGATTTCCATATTTCCATTACCGTAAAATTCTATCTTTTTGCGTAATCTAATTAAAGGTCGTAACTTTTGCAATACCAAAATAAAAGAGAGGCTAATAATCATAAAAATTGTCATATAAGAGTACAAAAGAGTAATATAGTTATAAGGCTTCAATTCACTGTCATGAATAAGTATATCGCCATTAGGTGTTTGTATATGAAAATATATCTTTCTCATGTATTGAATCATTGTTGCTCTAAGATGCATAATTGTATTTTTTGTATATAAGCCTTTATCGTTAATCAAAAGAGAGGTATTAAAACTTTTAAAGCCCTCTCGCTTGAGTACTTTTCCATTTTTAAATATCTCTTTTTTTAATTTTTCATCTTTTGGAACTTCTAAATTATACACTGCTAAATTGGCTTCAAGCATAATTTCAGAACTTTGTCTTTGTTGATGTTCACGATATATTTGAGTAATAACGGAATATTTTGTAAAAATATGATTAATATACTGTTCTTTATTGAGTTTGTAAAATTCCCAAAAAATTGCACTCAAACTTATAACTGAGACTAAGAGTGCAAAGAGTACAGTGACTAAGACAGCATGACGTTTAATCATTTGAGTAGTTTGTAGCCTACGCCCCGAACTGATTCTATTAGAGATTTATCTCCGAGTTTATTTCTAATACGTCCTACCATAACATCAATGCTTTTGTTGGATGAATCTTCATTGATGGCATTAACATTATGAATCAAATCTTCGCGAGAAACGACTAAGCCCTGCTTTTGAATCATATAAGAGAGTATGCCAAATTCGGCATTTGTAAGGTCAATATTTCTTCCTTTATACGTAATATTCATAGTAGCTTTATCGCATCTAAAATCACTCTTAGATTCTGATTTTTCTTCGCTTTTTGCTTCATAACGACGGAGTACCGAGTGAATTCTCGCCTCAAGTTCTCTTGGGTCATAAGGCTTTGGCAGATAATCATCTGCACCAAGTTCAAGTGCTTTTATTTTATCTGTCACATCACTTCTTGCACTAGAGATAATAATAGGAATATCTTGGCGTTCACGAATTGCTTCACATACTTCCAAACCATCCATTCCTGGAAGTGTTAAATCTAATATAACCAAATCAAATGGTTCCAACTTTAATATACTTACGGCTTTAAAAGGGTCATCTTCTGTGATAACCTCAAACTTTAGTTGTTCAAGATACTCGGTGAGTATCTCGGCTAGTTCTAAGTCATCTTCAATCATTAATATTTTTTGCATAATTTATTTTAACTCAAATAATTTAATATTGAGTTAATAACCTAGCAATAATGTTATATGATATGCTAAAAATGCCATAACATATGCGGCAATTGAAGTAAATGCAAACATATAAAAGAAATACTTAATACCTCCGGCTTCACGTGTAAATACAATAGAAGCCGCAAAACACGGCAAATAAATCATAATGACCACAATAAAAGCAACTGCCGAAGCAAAAGGAATATTTTTGCGAATAATCTCTTTTAATGAATTATTTGTTTCATTTACGCTGTCACCTAAAGAATAAAGCACACCTAAAGTAGAAACTACAACTTCTTTTGCAGCTATTCCGGCTTCAAGAGCTACAGCCATTTTCCAATCTAGTCCCAAAGGTTGAAATATTGGTTCAGAAAACTTTCCTACACGTCCCAAATAACTATTTTCAAGATTTATATTTGCCAATTTATCATTTAACTTTGTCTTTTGTGTCGCTGTCTTTGCCTGTTCAATTTTTAGTGCATAACTTTTTTGTAATTCTTGATTATGTGGATAATTACTTAAAAACCAAATTAACATGGCAGCACCTGCAATAAAGGTACCTGCCTTTTTCAAATACAGCAATGTTTTTGAAAGCACTGTATGCCAAATCAATTTTACAGAAGGCAGACGATACTTCGGCATTTCCATAACAAAGGGTTCATCTGCTCCTTTAAATGCAGTCATTTTTAAAACCTTAGCAGCTATAAGTCCGAGCATCGCCCCTGATATATAAATTATAAAAAGTACGTTACCTGCAATAGCTTCACTAAAAAATGCTCCTGCAAAAAGAACATATACAGGCAGTCTCGCCCCACATGACATAAAGCTTATAATGAAAAGTGTCAACAGTCTGTCTCGGTCATTTTTAAGAATTCTCGCAGACATATATGCCGGAATAGAACACCCAAAACCTGTTACCAAAGGAATAAAACTCTGACCATGCAGACCAAACTTATGAAAGAATCCATCAAGTAAAAAAGCAACCCGTGACATATACCCCGTGCTTTCTAAAAGTGCTATACCTACAAATAAAATAATAATATTTGGCGTAAAAAGTACAACCGCTCCCACACCGGAAATAAGCCCGTCTACAATCAAAGAATGCATATCATCATTAGTAATTGTCGCACCCACAGCATCACCTAACCAACCGAAAAATGAATTAATCCAGTCCATAGGAACAGCCCCTAAAACAAAAGTAAGCTGAAAAAGTCCCCACATCAAAAATAAAAATATAGGTATACCATATATAGGATGGATTAAAATCGAATCTATCTTCTCAGTTAAAGTTTTTACTTCTTTTTGCACTACTTTTTGTTTGACAACTTCAGCAACGATACCTCTGTTAAATGAAGCATACTCTTCGGCAAAGGCCTCTTTTATATCATCTGTATCATGATGCAGTTCAATATGTTTAGAACTTTCTATTAAAATAGGCTGCAGTTCTGTCCAAATCGGTTCATCATGAAGTTTTGCATAAGTTCTTTTATTTTCTTTTAAAAGGTTCATTGCGATATTTCTGTAACTGTTGCGTGCCTGATATTTATGCTTTGTCAAATAAGAGACTATATTTTCAGTCTCTTCTTCGACCGCTTCACTAAAAATAAGTTTGGGTTCTTGCTTAGGCTTTTCATGCACTGTAACAACAGTATTTATTAACTCTTCTATACCCGTTTTTTGTGCTGCTGAGACTTTTATACAAGGGATATTGAGCAGTTCTGACATATACTCGGCATTCACTTCTATACCCTCTTTTTGGGCTTCATCATTCATATTTAAAGCAATAACCATTTTTTTACTCATTGTAAAAAGTTCTGCAGTGAGTTGCAAGTTTTTTTCCAAATTCGTAGAGTCTATTACATTAATAATAATGTCATAATTTTCTGCACAAAGGTAGTCTCTTGTTACTCTCTCTTCTATTGTATAATCTGTAAAAGCATAGGTTCCCGGTAAATCAACGACAGTAAAATGATACTCTTTATAATCAAATAATACCTCAGTTTTATCAACCGTAACGCCAGAAAAATTTCCTACATGTAAATGTGCATTGGAAACAGAGTTAATTAACATACTTTTTCCGACATTAGGCTGTCCGACCAATGCCACTTTAATGTGATTTGCTATTATAGGACATGTTTTAATATCTTCATTCATATTGTTTCAACCTCAATTAGCCCCGCTTCTTCCGCACGAAGTGCTATTCTCATTTTACCGACTTTCACTTCTATGGTTTTTTTTCTTGGAGCTTGTTCAAGCACTTGAATCTGGGCATTTTTCATAATACCAAACGATATAAGTCTTTGCTTTAAATCATAATTTGCATCTAATTTTAAAACTTTTACTTTTTCACCTTTATTACAGTCTATCAATCTTTTCATATTTTATTCTTTTTAAAAATTATAATTAGCCATCAATTGAAAACGATTCCAATCATGGTCAGTTTTTGCACTGTTTTGTTTATCTTCTTGCATTGCATATACACATGATAACAAAAAATCATCATTCACATTATACTCTAAACTTACATCTTGTTCTACTATATGTGCCTTAGTACCAAAACTGTTGGCATCACCTTTAAAATCTCCATATGCATAAAGAAAATTAAAATTCTTTATTTCGTAGCCAATACTCCCAACAAAAGACTTTGCATTTCTGTCATCGGCTATATCATCCAAAATAAGCGTGTCCATACTTGTAAAAAGTGTCCCACCGCCAAAACCGCTAAAACTCATTTTAGAAGGATCGCTTAATGATTTATCATACGCAACGCCAAGACTAACGCCATGCGTTACAACTTCAGCCATAGCACCATAAATTCTACTTTCATACCCACTTGAAGCTAATTCATCTTCGTGTAGATACTGCACCATAACATGCACCAAAGTATTTTCATTTATATCATATTGAATTCCGCCGTCAAAATAAAATGCATTTGTTGTATCCGTAACATTATAATACCAAAGATTTAATTCCCAAACATTATTATAAGATATGCCTCCAAAATTTGTACCGTTTTTACCTGTTTTTACCCATGGCGTATCCAAATCGGCATCATATCCCTGAAATGATTGAATATTACCTGCCATAAATTTAAAGCCATTATAGTTATATGTTGCTACATACGCGTCAAAAGTATTGCTTATCATGCGTATATCATCACTATCTGATAGGGGTGTATCTAAAATCTGTCGCCCTGCTCTAAAATTAAAATCTTTATATTTATAGTTTATATATGCCTCCGCTGCTTACGTATAACTGCCGTCATTTGAGGAGAGTTCATTATTGTGTTGTGTGTTATCCCCTGTTGCAAAATTTATATCATGTGAGGTATAAAAAGCAATACCTGCGTTAAAACCATTTAACTCTGCGAGTTCATACTTTAACTTCCCTCCAATGGCTGTTGCATAATTATTATCTACATTTAGCTCTTTTTGCTCATACCCTGCATACATCATACGGATTTGTCCTGAGACTTTTCCGTCTTTAAACATATGTTTAATATTATCTGTCATTGAAATCGGTTTTTTTTGTATCAGTGCTTCTTTATCAATATTTTCTCTTACAGAGTGCAGACGCAAATTTTTATTATCTTCTCTTTGAGATGCAACAGCTGCTGTAACAATCAAAAAAGTCAGGCCAAGCATCTTAAATATTTTTTTCATATCTTCCTCTATCTTTTAATATGCAAATGATAATCCATATCAACTTATACTTTCCTTATTCTTCTATTTAATCTGATTTTGATATAATTTCATTTATTAAAATTCAAGGTAGATATTAGAATGAAATTTTTATGGACACCCTCTTCACATTTTAATCTCGCAAATATGTTTACGTTTGTAAATATAACAGCGGGACTTATGGCAACCTATTTTATAACGCAAAATAGTTTTGTTTTAGCAATTGTTTTAGCATGGATTGGTGGTGCTTTTGATATATTTGATGGAAAAATTGCCAGAAAGTACAAGCTATCTAATGAATTTGGCGTGCAACTTGACAGTTTTGCAGATTTTTTAAGTTTTGTACTTGTTCCTGTATTTTTAATATTTCAAGCTTCTTATGCCCCTAATCTGCATGGTTTTTGGCTTTTAATAGCTGCAATTACGAGTATATATTATGTCATTTCAGGACTTCGTCGTCTTATACATTTTAATTTGAATGCTGATGCAGGAGAAGTAGACAACTATTTCACAGGTGTACCCACACCACTTGGAGCAATTCTTCTCTGGCTTGTTTATTTGCTAAATGCATATAGTATTTTACCGGCGGTAGGAGTGATTGTTTGTATGCTACTTATCGGTTGGAGTTTGAACTCTACTATAAAAGTAAAACACCCGTAATTTCTCTGCTATTTTTCCGGCTTAAAAGACACATAGCCTAGGTTCCGAAAAACTTTATAAGTTTACATGTAAAGACTATTACTTATTTAGAATTCACTGCGTATTTTCCGCTTCCTAATAAAATTGCAAGCAGCGACATTATGAGGTAAAGCAACGGTGTTTCCCATGACAGTCCTCCAAACTTTGATAATGTCAAAGAAAATCCATACGCCAAATATATTGCTGTGAGCATATTAAACGCCAAAGCAGTCGCTGCCACTCTTGCATACAGTCCTAAAATAATAAATATAGGAGCAATTAATTCTCCAAAATAGACACCGTATGCCAAAAATTCTGATAATCCTGCAGCTACCACCATACTTTTCACACTGCCAATGCCATATATAACTTTATGAATCCCGTGAAACAGTATTAAAACACCTAAACTTACTCTTAGTAGCAATTTTGCTATATCTGGATTTTGAAACATTTTATCCCTTTTTATTTTTGTAGTCTAAATTTACAGGCACCAACACTTATTTCTTTGCCGGTTTTTATGGCCTCTTGTATATAAGCGAGTACTCCTTGCACGTCAGCATTTCCAACTTCTTCTTCTATTATTGTCAATATATCTTTTTCAGATGTCGGTGCCCATACTTTTTCGTAATTATATTTTGTCTGAATTGTCATACTTCCTCCTCATCATCCGCACTTTGTAATGACAGTTCTTTTTTAGGTTTTAACCCCAATACTTTCATATTTTGTGCTCTTTTTATAACATTTCCGCGCCCTGTACTTAATCTATTCATTGCTTTGTCATACGAATCTTGTGTTTTTTGCAAATATGAGCCTATTTGCTTCATCTCTTCAACAAACAGTACAAGTTTATCATACATGGCTTCCGCTTCAGATGCTATCTTTTTTGCGTGTTCTTCCTGTCTTTGTGTTCGCCAGATGTGCTCTATAGTTCTAAGTGTCACAAGGAGTGTTGAGGGAGAAACAACCAGTATATTATTGTCATATGCACGCTTAAAAAACTCTCCATCTTGCTCAAGTGCGAGTAAAAAAGCACCCTCAATAGGCATAAAAAGCAGTACAAAATCAAGCGTATTAATACCTTCAAGTTTTTCGTAATTTTTTGCACTCAATTCTTTTATATGAGATGATATACTTGCAATATGCTCTTTTAATGCTTTTGCTTTTGCTTCAGGTTCTTCGGCATTCACAAATCTTTCATAGGCTGTTAATGACACTTTTGAATCTACTACTATATCTCTGTTTTGCGGCATATGTATAATGACATCTGGTCTGTAAGTTTTGCCTTCACTTGATTTTAAAGTAGCCTGCAGTTCGTATTCGACGCCTTCACGCAGCCCTGATTGTTCGAGTATATTTTCTAAAACCAGCTCGCCCCAGTTTCCTTGTGTTTTATTCTCTCCCTTAAGGGCATTGGTCAAGTTTAGTGCTTCTTGTGCCAAAGTTTCATTCATACGTTTGAGTCGTCCAAGCTCATCTTTTAGCAGATGTCTATCTTTTAATTCTACTTCAAACTGACTTCTGGCTTCTTTTGAAAAATTTGTAATCTGCTCACGAAACGGCTGTAGTAAGAGTTCCAACTGCTCTTTATTTGATGAACTAAACTGTTTTGATTTATCTTCAAAAATTTTATTTGCCAAATTTTTAAATTCTTTTGAGAGTTCATCTTTTGCATTTTGTAAAACTTCGAGTTTTTCACTTGACGCTTTCATTTCATCTTCATATCTGGCATTGAGAACAGCATATTGTACTTCTAAAGCATTCGACTCCTCTTTCAGTTCTTCTAATTCAGCATATAAACGCTCTTGTGTATTTTTTCCTTTTCTATAAAAATAAAGAAGTGTTAAAAAAGAGAGTACCAAAAAAAGGATTACCACTAAATATATATTTTCATCCATATAAAACCTTATAAAAATTATTTTATGTATTATACTCAATTTTGACATGTAGATTATAATAAATAACAATTTGCAATATAAAATGAGAATTCGTAGCAATATAAACTGAACTAATTTAAAATATTCATTACTTTAATCTAAACTTAGTAAATTTTCGCTATAATTCCACAAATATTTTAAGGGGAAGATGCCCTGATAGACTTAAGTGGAAATTTTAGTAGAACTTGCGTCATCTCCTTATATATAAAAAGACTTGTGAAAAAGTCTTATTAAAGGATAATGATGCAAGAAAATGCACAACAAACGAACGAACAAACAGACGAAACAACAATGAACGAAGAGCCTACAATAACTTTTGATTCTTTAGGTCTAAAACCTGAGGTACTAAAAAGTGTTAAATTTGCAGGATTTAAAGTTCCTTCTCCTATTCAAGAACAAGCAATTCCTATAATTCTTGAAGGCCGTGACATGGTTGGACAGGCACATACAGGTACAGGAAAAACAGCAGCTTTTTCGCTTCCGGTTCTCTCAAACATGAAATTAGACGGCAATGTTGAAATGCTTGTCATCACACCAACACGTGAACTTGCAACACAGGTAAGTGATGAAATTTTCAAATACGGGCGTAATTTAGGCGTAAAAACTGTTACTGTTTACGGTGGAAGTTCTTATAAACGTCAACTTGATTTAATAGGACGGGGTGCGAGTGTTGTCGTAGCAACTCCGGGAAGAATGTTAGATATTTTAAAAAGAAATATGCTTAATAATTTCGCACCAAATGTTGTTGTACTTGATGAAGCAGATGAAATGCTTGACATGGGATTTTTGGATGATATTAATGAAATATTTTCATATCTTCCAACAAATAGACAAACATTACTTTTTTCAGCAACAATGCCGCAACCAATTAAAAATCTTGCGAATAAGATTTTAAAAGATCCTGCTTTTGTCTCAATCACAAAAGGAGAAACAACAAACGCAGATATTGAACAAGAATATTATGTAATTGACGAGCATGAAAGAGATGATGCAATTATTCGTCTGATGGATTCTGAGCAAACTTCAAAAGCAGTTGTATTTTGTAGAACAAAATCAGAAGTTGACAGACTTAGTAATGTTTTAAGCAATGCAGGATATTTAGCGAATGGTCTCCATGGCGATATGGAACAGCGTCAACGTGAAACAGTAATTAAAGGTTTTAAAAACAATTCTGTAAAAGTATTAGTCGCAACTGATGTTGCTGCACGTGGCATACATGTAGATAGTATTTCACATGTATTTAACTACCACATTCCTTTTGACCCTGAGTCTTATGTTCACCGTATCGGTCGTACAGGTCGTGCAGGAACAAAGGGAAAAGCTATAACACTTTTAACACCTTTAGAGTTTAAAGAGTTGCAACGCATTAAGAAAAAAGTCGGTACTTCAATGTCACATGCTTTTGTACCAAGTAAAAATGACCTTCGTGCATCAACACTAGCAAATATGGTTAAAAGTATAGAAAATCAAAAAATTTATGATGAAGCACATAAAGTTCTTGACAGTCTCAAAGAAGATATAGATGAAGAAACAATTATGTTTAAACTCATCTCTATGATTTTAGACAAGCAAGATATTAAAGGGCCAAGTAACATTGGTATTCCTGCTGACAAACTTACAGCTATACTAGAGCGTGCCGGTAAACGTAACGATAGCCGTGGACGCAATGGAAGAAGCCGTGGCGGTTTCCGTGGAAACAGCCGCAACCGTTCAGGTGGAGATAGAAATCGTTCTGGTGGAGAAAGAAATCGTGACGGCGGCGGATACAGAGGCAATAGAAGTTCTTCAAACAGAAATAGAAACAGAGACTAATATTTTATGAAAAGTCTCATCATCTATGAAGATAATGATATATACATAGAAAAAGAAGTAAGTGAAATTCCCTGGTTAAAAATCTTCACAAAAAAGCCTTATAAAGAGCTCGGAGATGTACCAAGTAAATTACGCTTAAAACTCTGGGAAGTATATGACATCATAGAAGATGAGATGAAAAAATACTACAAACCTACAAAAATCAATATGGCTTCATTTGCAAATATGCTCCCCCGTGTACATTTACATGTAATGGCAAGATTTGAAAATGACAGCTACTTTCCTAACCCAATGTGGGGTGAGAAATTAAGAAATGCTCATTTGAATTTACCTGATGAGAAAGAGTTTCATAAAAGCGTCGTTGATGCTTTAAGGCAACTCAGCCTAGGTTCTGAAAGAATTTCTAACTTCAAGAAATAAGTAATTTTCATAATTAAAATTTTTGATTTTGCTCTAGTTCAAGGCGGAATTTAGTTAATGTGAGGAGCTTACTGAAGTAAGTGACGAATATTCACTCAATTCCAACGAAGAAATCGAGTAAAAGCATTATTTTAACGGGCTAAATGGGATTAGGGCACTTCCCCAGGTTAATCCTCCACCAAAAGCATCTAACAACATAAGCTCACCTTTTTTAAGCCCATCTGCTTCATATAAATCATTAATTGCCATTGGAATTGAAGCACCTGATGTATTACCATATTTTGCAACAGTAAGCACAACCTGATCTTCTCTCATTTTTAGAGCATCACCAACAGCTTTAATAATTCTAAGATTTGCCTGATGAGGCACAAAGTGCTGTACATCTTCACTTTTTATGTTGTTCTTTTCAAGAATATCTTTAACATCATTTGTAAGTGTACGAACTGCAATTTTAAAAGTTTCATTCCCTTTCATTTGCATATAACAGCCTGCTGTCTCTTTTTCTAAAGCATCATGAGCAGAACCGCTTCCGCCATTTGGTGTCATAAGTAAGTCTGCATACTCACCATCTGCACCTGTGTTAATGTCAACAATAGCTTCTTCTTTGTTTTGTGTAGCACAAATCACAGCAGCACCGGCACCATCTCCAAAGAGAATACAAGTTCCGCGATCAGTATAGTCTGTAATAGAAGAAAGTTTTTCAGAACCTATAACCAAAACATTTTTTTTCATGCCAGATTCTATAAAAGCTCTCGCAATAGAAAGAGAATAGATAAAGCCGGTACATGCTGCACTTATATCAAATGCCATTGCCCCTTTTATACCTACTTTTTTTGCAATAATTGTTGCAGTAGAAGGCATACAAAAATAATCAGGTGAAATTGTTCCACATATTACCAAGTCAATATCTTCTTTTGCAATTCCACTTCTTTGCAAAGCAATTTCGGCCGCTTTGGCACCCATATCACTGTTCTTCTCATCCTTAGCCGCAATACGGCGTTCTAGTATACCTGTTCTTTTGGTAATCCATTCATCAGAAGTGTCAACCATATCTGAAAGTTCTTGATTTGTTAATATTTTTTGGGGAGCGTAAGCACCAATAGAACGAAATGCAGCATAAGCCATATTAGATTTCCTTTTGTTTCAACTCTTCTAGTCGTGAAATGATATGTGTATTTACACCTGTATCAACATAGCTTATTGCCTGATAAATTGCATTTTCAATTGCTCTTGCATTACTCTTACCATGACTTACTATAGCACAGCCTTTTATACCAATAAGCGGAGCACCGCCAATTTCAGCATAATCAATCTCTTTTTTAAGCAGTTTAAAAACTTTTCGCATTAAAAGAGCACCTGTAATTCGTATAGGAGATTTTTTTATATATTCTTTAATAAGTATAGATATTGTAGAAGCAACACCTTCACTTGCTTTTAATACAAGGTTACCAACGAAGCCATCACATGTAATAACATCACATGAGCCGTTAAATATATCACTGCCTTCTACATTGCCTTTAAAACCCTTGTAGCCGTCAAGTATTTTATATGCCGCTTTTGTAACTTCATTCCCTTTGGACTTTTCTTCGCCATTTGCTAAAAGACCTATAGAAGGTTCTTTTATAGCAAGAACATCTTCAGCATAGCATCCACCCATAATAGCAAATTCTGCTAAGTGCTCAGGTTTTGAATCAACATTAGCACCAACATCAAGTACTACAGAACGACGACCTGTTTTTGTTGGCATCAATGTCACTAATGCAGGACGAGAAACACCTTTAAGGCGTCCAATTCTAAGTGTAGCCAAAGTCATTGTAGCTCCACTATGTCCCGCAGACACTACACCGTCAGCAACACCATCTCTTACTAAATCAACAGCTTTATAAATGCTGCTCTCTTTTCGTTTAACAGCATCTGTTGCAGCGTCACTCATTGAAATAACATCACTGCTCTCAATGATTAAAATCTTATCTCTATAACGTTTTGGTAACAGAGGTAAAATTTCTGATTTTTTTCCTACAAGAATAGGTGTGAATTTTTTCTTTTTGAGTGCTGTTATACATCCCTTTACAATTGGCTCAGGACCAAAGTCCCCGCCCATTGCATCAATAGCAATTTTTACCATTGACTATTTATACTCACCAGTAGTTGGATTAATGTGGTGTGGTAATCTATATGTTCCGTCTTTGTCTTTAACTGGACGAGCTAAAGAAATTTTATAATGAGTTCTTCTTTTCGCTGAACGTGAATGAGATACTCTTCTCTTAGGTACTGCCATAACTATTTTCCTTTAAATTTTTTCAAAATTTTAAGGGAACCTTTTTCATTTCCCTTTTGTCACGGCATCGGAAGTAATTCCGCTGCCTACGTTAACACTGGGTTTCCTTCGGCAGGAAGCCCACGCAACTAGTTGCTTTTGCCTCAGAAGAGGCAATATCTTAAAGTTTAAGACTCTGTTTCTTCTTGTTCACTACAATTATCACAGGAGTGATAATCGCTTTTGATAAGTTCGATTTCTGAGTTTAAAAGCTCTTCTATATCTACATTACCATTTAAAGATTCTACAACATCCAAAAGGGTGTCGCCATCATCTTCAAAAATCCCGTCATTTATAAAAAATTCAACATTTTCATTAATTTCAAGATTAAAATCTTCTGCACATATGTCACAAGATTTTTCTAGCGTTCCACTAATATTTGCTTTAAGCAAAATTAACTTTGCACTATCATACTTCAAATAACCTTTAAAAGTTATTTTATTAGATTGCACTTGGAAATCTAATGGTGTTTTTGTTACTTTTCTAAGCATCACCTTCATAAAGGATTACTTATGCAATTTCTCTTTGTGCAAAAAAGAATGCAATCTCATTTGCTGCATTTTCAACAGAATCACTTCCGTGAACTGCATTAGCATCAATATTTTCAGCGAAATCAGCACGGATTGTACCAGCTTCAGCTTCTTTAGGATTAGTTGCACCCATTAAGTCACGGTTCTTTTGCATTGCATTTTCACCTTCTAAAATTGAGACAACTACAGGTCCACTGATCATAAAATCAACTAAGTCGTTGAAAAAAGGTCTCTCTGCATGAACAGCATAAAATGCTTCAGCATCCCCGCGAGAAAGTTGTAGTTTTTTTGTTGCTGCAATTCTAAGACCATTGCTTTCAAAACGATCTAAAATTTTGCCTATAACACCTTTTGCAACTGCATCCGGCTTGATTATTGATAGTGTACGTTCCATCAAATCTCCTCTGAAAATATAAAATTAGAATGGAATTGTATCTAAAAAAAGATTGTTTTTAGTTTAAAAAGTGAATTTTGTGGGTTGATTCTTATTAAAGGGATATTTTAGAGCATTTATAATGCTCTAAAATACTATTCTACTACCGGTTCGTGGCTTGAACGTTGTTCATCAGTAATATCTTCACGATGCTCTGAGCTATCACCTATAGCATCCCAAGTAATACAACCCTCAGTAGGACATGCTGTAGCACATGCTGGTTCATCATGATGACCAACACATTCTACACATTTATCACCATATACATAATAAATTTCTTCGCCCGTTGGATTATCATCTTCATCTACGATAGCTTCTACTGGACACTCATCTATACAAGCGCCACAATTAATACATGTATCATTAATAATTACTGCCATTTTCTTCTCCTAATTTTTATTAAAAGTAACTATACACTGTAGAGTTTTAAATACAGCTAAAAACTCTTATCTAATGTGCAAAGTGTAGATTATAGTTACATTCATTACAATATTTAGATACCTAAATACTCTTTTATTGCATCAACTTTATCAGTTCTTTCCCAATTAAAACCGGCTTCTTCACGTCCAAAATGTCCATAAGCGGCAGTTCGTCTATAAATAGGCTTCAACAGGTCTAGTGCTTTAATAATACCGGCAGGTGAAAGGTCAAAAATATCTTTTACACATGCTTCTATTTTACTTTCATCTACTGTGCCAGTGCCATGTGTGTCAACCAGAATAGAAACAGGTTGAACTACACCAATCGCATAAGCGACCTGAATTGTTACTCTATCACAAGCACCTGCAGCTACAAGGTTTTTTGCGACCCATCGTGCTGCATATGCTGCACTTCTATCAACCTTGGTAGGATCTTTTCCAGAGAATGCTCCACCGCCATGAGGACAGCTTCCACCATACGTATCAACAATGATTTTACGACCCGTAAGACCGGCATCACCTTGTGGTCCACCAATTACAAATTTTCCTGTAGGATTAATATGAAAAACAGTATTTTCATCCATCATATCTGCAGGAATAACTTTATTTATAACCTCTTCAATTACATCTTTATGAATCTGTTCTTGAGAAACATCAGGTGCATGCTGTGTTGAAATGACAACAGTTTCAATATAAACAGGTTTGTCATCTACATATTTCACGCTTATTTGTGCTTTTCCATCAGGACGCAGATAAGGAATGATACCTTCTTTTCTTACTTCCGCCAAACGCTGTGTCAAGCGGTGTGACAAATGAATTGGTAAAGGCATTAAAACCTCTGTTTCACGACAAGCGTACCCAAACATCAAACCTTGATCACCTGCACCAATTTCTCCGCCGGCTTGATCAACACCTTGATTGATATCAGGCGACTGTTCGCCTATTCCGTTTAAAACTGCAGCTGACCTATGATCAAAACCATACGTTGCATCAGTGTATCCTATATCGCGAATAACTTCTCTTGCAATCTCTTGCATTGGGGCATAAGCCGTCGTCTTCAGTTCGCCTGCAATTACACAAAAACCATTTGATACCAGTGTTTCACACGCTACGCGTGCATTAGTATCATGCTCAATAATATAATCCAAAATTGCATCACTGATTTGATCTGCCATCTTATCAGGGTGCCCTTCTGTTACAGACTCTGAGGTAAATATATACTCTTTCGTCATCGATTTTCCTTATTGAAGTACAGAGTCTAGCTCCATAAATCAGGTGGATTATATCGAAGTAGATTAAATATCAGTTGAATAAGGCGTGTAGTTGTAAAAACCTTCTAATTCTTTAAAGAGCTCAGGAAAGTGTTTTTTTAAAGCATCCGGTCTTTCAAAAAATCGTTCTGTCACTACGGCAAAGAATTCGGCTTCATTCGTTGCTGCATATGAACCAATAAGCTTATATTTTCCCCAATCTCTGTTTTTTAACGTCACGGCAGAAAGCTTGTTAAATTCATGAGACAAAACAGCTGCCCATTCATGATATTTTGAAGATGGCATAGGCGGTGTACCGTCCACAGCACCATCTAAAAAGTCTAGTTCATGTGCAAATTCATGCAACAACACATTGTCATTATGTATATGATAAGCATCTTTTTTAGCATCATTCCATGCTATTACTACCGTATCACCGGCAGATTGACCTTCAAGTAAAAAGTCGCCTTTTGTAAATATGCCACCATTAGCACTCACCTGTTTGGCAACAATTGTATGTGAATATATGAGAATTGTTACAAGATTTTCATAACAGCTTTTAAAGGCTACATGTAAAAGCAAAAAACAGGCATGAAAGGCAATCACTACCTTCATCTCCTCCGTTACTTCCATATCTACACCGACAAACTCTTTTGTATTTATAAATATAAGTATGGAAGTGTGTATTTTCTCTTTTTCTGCACTGCTTAGTTTGTTGTAAAATGGGATGTTTTGTAAAATTTTTATATATTCCAAAGGCATTGGCTTATCGAGAATCTTTTGCAGTTTTTGCTTTTTATAAAAAGTATAAAAGAAATAGATACTAAACAAGCCTAAACCAATACCCAGCATCACAACTAAAAGTGCAATATAATAATTCATTATTTTCCTTATTTTTTGTATTATATCTTAAACAAAATTCAAAATAAAACAGCTTCCCTGCTTTGATGTACTCACTTTTATTGTAATACCCATCGCCAGTGCCAGTCGCTTGACTATGTCTAAACCTATGCCGCTGCTGTGCATTGCACTGTAAGAGCGTTCAAAAATCTTTTCAGGTTTTTCTATGCCTTTACCACTGTCTTGAATATAAAGTGCATTATCTTTTGTATAAATTTTCACTTCTCCGTTTTGAGAGTTATATTTACAAGCATTGGAGATAATATTTTGTAAAATTTGTTTCATTGCGTTTGCATGTACTTTTGCTTTTAAATTTGTGCAATTAACGCTGAAATGAATACTTTTATAAAGTTCTTCGTGTGTATCGACGACCTCTTTTACAAGCGGGCAAATATTTAGATTTTGCATTTGAAAGGTCTCTTCTTGCAGTAAGATATTGAGATTTTCATGCAATTCAGAGATATTATGCACACTTTTGTTAAGTCTGGTTAAAATCTTATTTTCTTTAAAATCTGAATTTTTCTCAAGAAGTTTCATATTTAATTGTATAGAAGTCACCGGCGTATTTAAATCATGAATCAAATCTTTTGCGAATTTATCAAGTGTTGTGATACTCTCTTGCAAAGGTTTAAGTGCATTCTTAGCAAGTTTATAACTTAAAAAAGCAAAGAATAATAATAACAATATCTGCAATGAAATGACTTTTAATTTCAAGTTTTTCAATCTGTTTTGATATGCTTTTTTTGACTTAA